>DASTSZ010000207.1:0-12157 GCA_035760425.1 Candidatus Eiseniibacteriota bacterium
GGCGCACGGGGACGAAATCGGTCCCCGCGCCGCCTTCGCTTCGCCGCCTGGTTCCTCGCGGCCGGCGCCGCCGGGCTCCTCCTCGGAGCCTCGGCGGCCGCCGCCGGAGGCGACAAGGAGAAGGAGTCCTCGACGGCGTCGAGCCTGAGGGAGACCGGGGTTCGCTACGAGCAGGTCCGGCTCCTTCGCGACGCCGAGCGCGTCGCGGGATTCGACGAAGTGACGCAGAACGCCGCCGCCATCGCGCGGAGCGGAAGCGACGACGAGAAGGCGGCGGCTCGCGCCCTCGCGGCCACGGTGGCCCGCGACCGGAACGACCTGGTCTTCGCGTCGGAGGAATACCGCCGAGCCGTGGACGGCTTCGGCAAGGGCGTCTTCGCGGACGACGCGTCGTTCGCGTCGATCCAGGCGTTGGAGGCGTCGGGCGACGACGTCCGCGCGGCCGGCGAATGGGTGGAGTGGATGAATCGCTTCCCGCAGAGCCCGCTCAAGGGCGAGGCGCTGCTGGCGCAGGCGTGGAACGCGCTCCGGCGCGGCGATCCCACCGTGGCGTCGAAACACTTGAAAACCCTCGTCACGGCGCAGCCGTGGTCGGCGGGCGACAAGCGCGTCGCGCTCGCGCAGGCGACGTCGCTCTACGCGCAGGGCAAGTACGCCGAGGCCTCGGCCGCGCTGACCAAGGAGGTCACGGGGCCGACCGCGACGTATCTGCGAGGACTTCTCTACCGGTCGTCGGGCGCCGTGCTTCGTTCGGCGGCGTCGTTCCAGGAGGTGGCCGACCGCTACCCCGACACGCCCCTTCGCGACGCGGCGCTCCTCGGGAAGGCCGACGCCTTCCTCGTGGCCCGCGACTATCGCAGCGCGGCGGAGGAATTCAATCGGGCGGCGACGCGCGCGAAGGATCCGCGCGTGGTGGCCGAGGCCGAGCTTCGCGCGGCGGGGGCGGTCTCGCTCCTCGGCGCGTCGGATTCCGCGCTGACGCTCCTGCGCGGCGTGGCCGAGCGCTACGCCGGCACGCCGGTGGGCGGCCGCGCGCAGTTCCTCATCGGCGATCTCCTCGCGACGCGGGGCCAGCACGCCGAAGCGATCGTGGAATTGAACAAGGTGCTGACGATCTACTTCCAGCAGTCGGTGGCCGCGAGCGCGCAGTACCGCGTGGCGCGCTGCCTCGACGCGATGGGACGCCCCGCCGACGCGACCGGTTCGTATCAGGCCGTCGTGTCGGGCTATCCGCTCGAGCCGGAAGCGCCGGCGGCCGCGTACCTCGCGGGCGTCGGGCTCCTTGCGCAGAACCGCCCGCGCTCGGCGGCGCCCTACTTCCAGATCGTGCTCGACCGCTACGTGCCGCCTCCCGATGCGGACGGCAAGCCCGTGGCGCCCGTCGCCGAGAAGCGCGACGTGGTCGACGCCTCGCTCTGCCTCCTGCTCGAGTCGTACCGCCGCGCGGGCGATCTCGGCCAGTTGGCCGGCGCGCCGCATCTCCTCTTGCAGCGCATGCCGCCGAGCCGCTCGCCCTGGCGCGCCTACGCCATGCTCATCGACGCCGACGCCATGGCGGCGATGTCGCGGCACGCCGAAGCGCAGGCGACGCTCGAACGGCTGAACGCCGACTTCCCCGATCATCCGGTGAGCGCGGCGGCGACGAAGCTCCTCGCCTGGACGTACGCCCAGCAGGGGCGCGACAGCCTGGCGATCACCACTGAGGAGCGTCTCGTGGCGCGCTGGGGCGGCTCGTCCGACCCGACCGTCGTGAGCGGCGCCCTCCTCGACATCGCGCACGTTCGTTTCAACCAGAAGCGCTACCGCGACGCCGCGGCCGGCTACGACGACTTCCTCCGCCGCTATCCGAAACACGACCGGCGGAATCAGGCGCGCTACCAGGCGGGCCTCGCCTATCTCCGCGTCAATCACGCGGGGGACGCGGTCGATCGCTGGGAAGCGATCGTCCGCGACAGCGCCACCGCTCCCATCGCCGAGAAGGCGTGGGCGCGCGTGGGCGACCTCTACTTCCAGGCGCAGCGCTACGAGGACGCGAAGCGCTGCTATCGCGGCCTCCTTCAGAACTTCGCGGCCACGGACGGCGCCGCGCTGGCCACGCTTCGGCTCGGCCAGTGCGACTACAACGCCGGCCGGGACGCCGACGCGCTCACGTCGTACTCGCAGGTGGTGGAACGCTATCCCGACAGCCCGTTCGCCAAGGAAGCGCGGCGCGGCACGGAACTCGCGCTCTATCGCCTCGGGCAGTCGCCGAAGGGCGCGGCCGTCCTCGCGTCGCTCGTCGAGCAGTATCCGACGAGCGCCTACGCGGCCGACGCGCTCTTCCAGATCGGCAAGTCGCGCTACCAGGCGAAGCAGTGGCCCGAGGCGGCGGAGTCGTTCCGTCGCGTCGTGAGCCAGTTCCCCGGTTCGCAGACGGCCGACCAGGCGCAGTTCCTCCTGGCCGACGCGCTCACGCGCGCCGGTTCGAAGGACGAGGCGGCGAACGCCTACGACCAGTTCCTCGCCTTCTTCCCGGAGAGCGAACTGCGGCCCTCCGCCATCTTCCAGCTGGGCCTCCTCCGGTTCGAGTCGCAGGACTACGGCCGGGCGGCGGTCGCCTTCACGCAGGCGCTCGAGGAGAGCGCGTCGGTCGAGGTTCGCTCGGCCTCGCGCTTCAATCTCGCGCTCTGCCAGCGCCAGCTCGGCCAGACCGAGGAGGCGCGGGCCACGCTCGCGAAACACCGCGAGGAGTTCCCGCGCGACTCGCGCGCCGCCGAAGTCGCCTATCAGTTGGCGGATCTCAACGAGGCGGCGGGACATCCCGCGGACGCCGAGGCCGAACTCAACCGCGCGCTCGACGCCGGACCGAAGGGTCCGCTCTCGATCGAACTCCTCTTCCGGCTCGGCCGCGTCCTCGAGGCGCAGTCGCGGGAGAAGGAGGCTCTGAACGCCTACGAGCGCGCCGCCGCGGCGCCGGACAAGAAGAACGCCTACCGGCTCTCGGCCGTCGCGCGCTGCGCCTACATCTACGAGAAGACCAAGCAAGTCGTGCGGGCGCTCGACGCCTACCGCGACATCTCCGTTAATTCGAAGGACCGCGAACTGGCCGCCGCCGCGGCGGGTCGCGCGTCTCAGTTGGAAGCGGGCCGGAAGCGCCGCTGACCCCCGGGACCCAGGAAAGGAGCCCCGAGATGTTCGAGAATTTCGATTGGATCAACGCGATGCGGCAGAGCCCTGTGATGGTGATCATCCTCGCCTGCAGCGTCATGACGTTCGGCTTCGCGCTGGAGCGCGCGGCCTACTACTGGAAGCGCCGCGGCAACGCGGACGGCGTGCTCGCCACCGCCATGGTCGCGCTCCGCTCGGGCAATCGCGAAGACGCGATCCGCGCCTGCGTGGCGTCGCCGCACCCGGTCGGCCCCGTGGCCGCCGAGACGATCCGGAGCCTCGACCTTCCGGCCGACGCGGCCGAAGAGAAGCTCCACATCTCGCTGAGCGAGCAGAAGCTCCAGTTGGAGCGGAACCTCGGCTTCATCGGCACCATGGGCAACACCGCGCCCCTCATCGGCCTTCTCGGAACGGTCTGGGGCATCATGCGCGCGTTCCACGACATGGCGAGCACCGGTTCGGCCGGCCCGTCGGTGGTGGCGGCGGGCATCGCGGAAGCGCTCTTCACGACGGCGGCCGGCCTTCTCGTGGCGGTTCCGGCGGTGCTGGTCTACAACCACTTCGTCCGCCGCATGAGCGTGATGCTGACCGTGGCCGAAAACCACGCGCGCTCGATCCGGCTCAGCGGCACGCACGCCGCCTCCAGCAACCAGCACGTCACGTCGCGGGCCGCCTAACCAGCCGCGACCGACGCGAGAGAGACCCCGAAAGGAGACGCAGCGTGCGACGAGGCAAGCGAGGAGTGAAGGCGCCGGAGGGCATTCACGACGTCAACATGACGCCGCTGATCGACGTGTCGCTCGTGCTGGTCGTGATTCTCATGGTGGCCACGCCGATGGCCTTCCAGTCGAGCATCGCGGTGCAGCGGGCGGCGAAGAGCGGTCAGAAGGCCGACTTGGTGGCTCACGCCGAACGGATCGAGATTCAGATCGTGTCGGCCGACAGCCTGACGGTGAATCGCGCGCCGGTGCCGCGCAACAAGATCGAGTTCACGCTCCGACCGCTGCTCGAGCGTAGCGCCACGCGGACGGTGATCGTTCGCTGCGCGGACGGCGTCCCGCACGGGACCTTCGTCGGGATCCTGGACGAAGCGAAACGATGCGGCGCCGCGGACATCGCGGTGGTGGGAGGCTGAGATGCGACGACGCTTCGACCATGGAATGTCCGGCGACGGCATCATCACGAAAGTGAACGTGACGCCGATCATCGACGTCGCGCTCGTGCTGGTCATCATTCTCCTCGTGACGGCGCCCATGCTCTCGGTGGCCGACCTGCCGGTCGACCTGCCGCAGGCGAGGACGCGCGACTCCGAGGACGAACGGAACATCAGCGTCACCCTCGGCTCGGACGGCGGGCTGGCGGTGGACGAGGAGCGCGTGGCGCCCGGTTCGCTGACGGGCGTCCTGCAGGCGCACCTGGCGCAGCCCGGCAACTCGGACGTGCTGGTCGTCGTGCGCGCCGATTCGGGCGCGCCCTATTCGGACATTCGCGGACTCTTGGAGCAGACCCGCGCGGCGGGGGCGAAGCGAATCGCCATCGCCACGCGCCAGAAGACGGAGGTTTCCCGGTGACCGCCGCCACCCTGAGACTCGACATGGAAGACGTTCGCCGGAAGACCCGCGTGACCATGGGGGTCAGTCTGGCGCTTCACGCGCTTCTCTTCCTCTGGATCGTCGTGCAGCCCGCGATCACGAAGGAGACGCCGCCCCTGACGGAGATCACGTTCCTCGAGCCGAGCGAGCTCCAGGGCGCGCCGGCCGCGGCGCCCGCGCCGGCGGCCGCGGAACCGCGCTCCGGCGCCGCGTCGCAATCGCGCACGGAAGCGCGCTTCCAGCGTCTGGAGCGGACGGGCGACATCTCGCTCGATCCCGTGGCGCCCGAGGTGCAGTCGGATCAGTTGGAGGCGCGTCTCGCGTCGCTCCAGCAGACGACCGCGCTCGCGCCGGCAGGAACGGCGACCTCGGTCGTCCCGGCGTCGCTCTTCGGATCGGGGTCGCTCCCGTCCGGCGGCATCGGCGGCGGTCCGGCGGTCGCGTTGAATCGCGGCGGCGCGGGCGGAAGCGCCCTCGCGCTCACGAGGGGCGTCACGGGCGGCACCGGCATCGCGCCCTCGACGCTTCCGAGTTCGAAGCCGGGCGCGGGCGGCGGCACGCAGGCGGCGGACGTCGGCAACGCGGCGGCGCGCCGCACCGTCGCGGGCGCCTCGCTCGCCGGTCCGATCGCCGATCGGAAGGTCCTCTCCACCGAAGTCCCCGAGTACCCCGATTGGGCGAAACGGGAGGCGGTAGAGGGATCGGTGACGCTCTACTTCGTGGTCCGTCCCGACGGGACGGTGAAGGAGAACGTGGTCGTGCAGAAGACCGCGGGCTTCGGTGAATTCGACGACAACGCCCGGACCGCGCTTCGCGCGTGGAAGTTCGAGCCGCTCCATGGCGGCCGGACGGGCGAACAGTGGGGAACCATCACGTTCCACTTCCGACTTCGGGACGTGGGGTAAGGGGGACCGATGACGACGCCGATGAATCGTTGGATGCGACTCCTGGGAGCGGTGGCGGTGGCGGGCTGGTGCGCCGCGTCGCCGGCTCACGCCGATACGGCGCCCGCCGAGGGCGACAGCGCCTACACGATCAAGGGCGGCCAGGACCGGACCGACCTCAAGTCGCTCACGGTCGAAGGCGAAGACCGCGTGCACGTCGAGATCGAGCGCCCGGCGCTGGTCATGGATCTCGATCCGTCGAAGGTGGCGGGGCTCGTCACCGGCGACGCCCGCGACGTGCTCGACCGCGTGCCTCCCGATCTCACGACCTCGTACTACGCCTCGACTTCGCAGGAGCGTTCGCCCTACACGGGACGCCCGTGGCTCCGGCAGTTCTCGAGCGGATCGGTGGCGCGCTTCCAGCCCGCCGTGAAGGGCGTGGAGAGCTGGAAACTGACGGTCGCCGACTCGCGCGGCCAGGCGGTGGCGCAGTTTTCGGGCAAGGGCGATCCTCCGAAGGAGATCGTCTGGGACGGCCGCGGAACGAACGGCGCGCCCGTGACGCCCGGCGTCACGTACTCCTATGTCTTCGAGGCCAAGGACAAGGCCGGCAACAAGCGTAACTTCGTCGGCGAGGGCTTCAGCGTCTCGGCCTACCGCCTCGACGGCGCCGAGGGCCCGATGCTCGTCTTCAACGGTCGCGAGTTGGCGACCGGTCCAGCCGGCCTCTACGGCGGCGCGGGCGCGGTTCGCCCGACGGCCCCGATTCTCCTCGAGACGGCGTCCTGGCTCAATCAGTCGCCCAACGTGATGCGCCCCGTGCGCGTCACGGCGACGGGCCGCTCCATGGAGCAGGCGACGTCCCTCGCGAAGCAAGTGACGGTGGCGCTGGCGGCGAACACGCTCGGCGACCCCGCGCGCATCCAGGCCGTGCCCGAGGTCGTCACCGACGCGCCGGACGGCGGCACCGTTCGCGTGACGCTCGGCGCCTCGGCGGCGTACGGAACCACGCCCGCGCTGCGCGGCGCGAGCGGCGACGTAAAGGACGACGCCACGTCGAAGGAGCCCAAGAAGGGCTCGAAGAAGGACTCCAAGAAGGAGTCGAAGAAGAACTAGGTTCGCGCCCGGGAGTGCGGCGGGCTTCGGGCCCGCCGCGCCCCGGACCGGCCGCCCTCCCAGGCGGCTTGACCGATGACGCCCCCGGCATGATCATGGCGGGGTGAGCGAATCCCCGAAGCGAACCAGCGACCGGCCGGCCGACGCCGAGCGCCAAGCCACCTTCGTCCTCACACGATTCGAGAAGTGGGCGCTCCCCCGCATGGCGGCCGCGATGCCCCGCTGGGTCATGCCCGACCATTTGACGGCCATCGGCGTCTTCGGCGCCACTCTCATCGCCGCCGCCTATCTATGCACGCGCTGGTCGCCCTCGTGGCTCTGGGTCGCGAATCTCGGGTTGGCCATCAACTGGTTCGGCGACTCGCTCGACGGAACGCTCGCGCGCGTCCGGAAGCACGAGCGGCCCCGCTACGGCTTCTATCTCGACCACCTGACGGACGCCTATTCCACGACGGCGGTCGGGCTGGGGCTCGGCTTCTCGCCCTACATGCTCCTCTCGACCGGCCTCGCGATCGTCATCGCGTACCTGATCCTCTCGATCAACGTCTACCTCGAGACGGCGGTCTACAAAGTCTTTCGGTTCGGCTACGGCGTCATCGGCCCGACCGAGGCGCGATTGCTCCTCATGGTGCTGAATTTGATCGCGCTCGGGGTCGGGCCGCTCGACTTCGGCATCAAAGGCGTCGGATTCACGGTCTTCGACGTCGTCGGCATCGCGGCCGCGCTCGGCATGATCGCGCTCCTCGCCACGCGCGCGGGGCGCAACCTGCGCGACCTGGCGCGGCTCGAGCCGCCGGGCACCCCGCGGAAGGACTGAGAGCATGGGAGGGTTCGTGATCGCTCGAAATGCGGCGCATGGCGCGGCGGGACGCCGACTCGGGCGCGCGGTCGGTTCGTGGTTCGCGGTGATCGCGGCGGCGGCGCTCGCCGCCGGCGCCGGCGGCTGCAAGAAGAAGGAGACACCGCCGCCCGCTTCGAACGACGCCCTCTTCCAGGACATCGCGGCGGCGCAATTGCGGGCCGACGAGATCTTCAACGGCCGCGACTCCATGAAGATCGGCCGCGGCAAGTGGAACACCCCCGGCAGCCGCGCCGCCTACCAAGCGTACCGGTCGTCCGACACCATCCGCTTCATCGAGGAGCAGGACGATCGCGGCGAGTTCGGGTCGAGCGACAATCGCTACTACTTCGATCCGTACGAGCGTCTCTTCTTCTACGAGGACCGGGGCGAGGAGAAAGAGCCGCGCGGCTCCCTACCCCCGATGTCGCGCCTGATCCAGCGGACGCTCCTCTTCGGCGACAGCGGCCAGGCTGTCTGGGGCCGCCGCCTCGTGGACGGTGCGGCGGGCCCGGTGCCCGACTCCCAAATCGTCGCGATCCGCGACCGCGCGCGCGGGCTCGTCGCGCACGCGAAGGGGATCGTGCCGTGAGAGGGATCGGTTGAAGCGGGAGGTCGGCGAGAGGGGTTCCCGCGCTCGCCGAGGAGCCGCCGCGCTCGCGGCGGTCGCGACGATCCTACTCGCGCTCCCGTGGCTCGCCCTTTCCGGCTGCGCCGTCCGCGTCCCACGCTCCCTCACCGTCTCGATCCCCGCGCCCGCCGGGAAACTCGAAGGCGCTCTCTACCTCCCCGACGGCCGCGGGCCCCACCCGGGCGTCGTCATCGTCGGCGGCGCCTACCACGACAGCCGGCTCGACTACGTCTCCGACGCGCGCTTCCTCGCCTCGCACGGCATCGCGGTCCTCACGTACGACAAGCGCGGCACGGGCGGGTCGGACGGAAGGCTCGCGGAGGCGAGTTTCGATCACCTGGCCTTCGACGCGGCCGCGGCCGCGCGCTATCTTCGCGCGCGCGCCGAGGTCGATTCCACGCGCGTCGGGCTCTGGGGCGTGGGCGAAGGGGGCTGGGTGGCGCCGCTCGCCGCGGTCTACGACAGCGTCGCCACGTTCCTCGTCCTCGTCTCCGCGCCCGTCGTCTCGCCGCTCGACCAGCTCTCCTACCAGCGGACGGAGGAACTCGCCGCGCGCGGCATGAAGCGGACCGACGCGGAGGCGCAGACGAGGCTCCGGCGGCGGATCTGGGAGTTCTGGATGGCGCCGCCGGGGAGCGGCACGACGTCGAGCGATTCGCTCCGGCGCGCGTTCGAGGCCGCGACGAAACGCCCGTGGTTCGCCGCCGCGGTCGAGTCGCGCGATCTTCCGGAGACCCTCATCCCCGACGAGGGAATGGGCGCGGTGAACCACCCCGCGCGCGCGTGGCTCGCGAAGGACATGCCGGCCTTCTGGTCGCTCCGCCACGATCCGATCGGGATCCTCGAGCGCGTGCGCGTTCCCATCCTCGCGATCTACGGCGACCAGGACCGCGACGTGCCGGTCGTCGAGAGCGTCGTGAACTTCCAGGCGGCCCTCGGCCGCGCCTACAACCGCCGGGGGATCATCCGCCCCTTTCGCGGCGCCGATCACGCCCTGAACGTCCGAAGCGGGCCCGGCCTCCTCGCGAAGGTCGAACCCGCTCCGGGGTATCGCGACACGGTCGTGGCGTGGCTCGGACGCGTGGCGGGCGCGGGCGCGGCCCGCGCGGTCACGGCGCCGGATTCTCGAGCGTCGTCTCCCAGATAAAGACGTCTCCCGTCCGCCGGCTTCGCTCCACCAGGGCGTCGATCGACTCCTGCAGGAGATTCTTCGCGTCGCTCGGCAGGGCCGGTTGCGTCGACACGCCGCCGATTCCACGGAGACGCTGGATGTTTTCGCGGCTCAGGAGGCCCGGGGTGATGGGACGACCCCGCTTCGCGCGCGGGAGCTGCGCCAGGACGCTTTCGAGTTCGGTGACCGGCTCGCGCGAGGCGATCGCCACGACGCGGTCCTTCCCTCCCGCGCTCGTCACGTTCCAGAAGACAAGGCTGTCCTCCAGCGCGCCCGGAAGGCGGTGGCGGACGCCCGAGGGAAGCGGATTCGACGGCGCGAGCCCGGGAATCGGGTAGAGCACGTAGACGTTCCCGTCGAGGTCGCTGTTCAGCACGTAGACGTTCATTGTGTCGGAGCCCTCGATCCGCATCGAGAGCCGGTCGCCGGGCCGAATGAGGGCGCCGTGCGAGAGGGTGTCCTCCATCGAGCCCTTTCGCCGGAGAAGCGTGACGCCGGCGGCGAGGGGCTGTTGTTCGGCCGACAGCGCGGCGCCGCCCCCGTTCGAGGGCCGCCCCGCGGCCCGATCCTCGAAACCTCCGGTCGCGAACCAGATCCCCACGGCGCCCGCTGTGATCAGCACCCCCAGCACGGCCGCCACCAGAAGGCGAAGCCCGTCCGGCTCGGTCTTCGCCCGCAGCGTGCTCGAGAGCGCTTGTTCCATGGCGCCCGCCGTCGCGTATCGCCGCGTGGGGTCCGGTGAAATCGCGCGCTCCACGACCTCCACGAATCCAAGGGGGAGGTCGGCGCGCCGGTCGCGCAGCGGCACGCGCTCGCCGCGCCGGTGGCGGCGGGAAAGATCCTCGAGGTTCTCGGCCTCGATCGGGTAGTGCCCGCTCACGAGGCGATAGAGGAGCACGCCGAGACCGTAGATGTCGGTCGCGGGACTGATCGAGTCGCCGCGGAGCTGTTCGGGCGCCATCGTGATGGGCGTTCCCGTCACGTCGACCGACGCGCCGTCGCCGCCCCGCGGCGCTTCGACCACCGTGCCGAAGTCCATGAGCACGATACGCCCGCCTCGCTCGCGCATGACGTTGCTCGCCTTGACGTCGCGGTGGACGAGCCCGGCGCTGTGCACGGCGGCGAGCGCCCGGCAGAGGTCGAGCCCGATCAGCGCGGCCTCGCAGGAGCTGAGCGGGCCGTGTTCCGAGAGGTAGCGATCGAGCGACACGCCGCGAACGTACTCGGTCCAGATGCCCGCGCGGCCGTCGTGCCGATCGGCGCCGTGCACGACGAGCACGTTCGGGTGGCGCACGCGCGCCAGCCGCCGCGCCTCCGCCAAGAACTTCTCGATGCCCGGCCCTTCGGACTCGTCGCCCCGCTCCTTCGGAAACTTCAGCGCCAGCTCGGTCTGCAGCGAGGGGTCGTAGGCGCGATAGACGTCGCCGCCGCTCCCGCCCCCGATCTTCTCGAGCACGCGAAGCGGGCCCCACGTGAAGAGCGGCGGCTCCCCCGCGAACGCGGAGAGCGCCGGCAACGCGGCGGCGGTCGCGGTGTCGGTGTCGTCGTCCCCCAAGTCGCGCCCGGCCTGGTCGTAGACGTCGCGGATGCGCTCGATGAGCGCCAACTCCTCGAGCGCCCCCTTCTCCTCGGGCACGTCGGCGCCGACGTGCTCCCAGGGAATCGCCGCGCCGTCGGAGACCGACATGGCGACCTTGTCGAGTGCGTCCTCGCGACCCCGGTCCATCATCCCTCCCGCAGCACCTGCATCTCGCGGCTCAATCGAGCCACCGCCCGGGTGACCGCCATTCTCGCCGCGGCCTCCGAGGGCGCCCCGATCGTTTCCGCGATCTGGGCGTAGGTGAATCCCAGTTCGAGCCTCAGCACGACCGCCTCCCGTGTCCCCTCGGGGAGCGCCGCAAGGGCCTTGTCGTATCGCTCCATCGCTTCCCGGCCGATCGCGGCCTCCAGCGGTGAAACCGCTCCGTCCTGGATCGCGTCGGGCCACTCGGCCCGCTTGGGACGGCGGTTGTACTCCCGGATGATGTCCCGAATCGTGTTGACCAGGATCTTCCGAAGGTAGGCCAGGAAGGCCCCCTCCCTCTCCGGGACGAACTGCTTCATCTTATTCAACGCTTTTAGGAGGGTGACCTGAACAAGGTCATCGGTGTCGGAGAGGTCCCGGGCGCGGGCCGGGAGGCGCCCGTGCGCGAAGCGACGGAGGGCATGGAAGTAGCGGCGCACCAGCCGCTCACGGGCCGAAAGGTCGCCCTGCTGGACGTACCGGATCAGCGTGGCGGTGGATTCGAGGGGAGATGGACCTGGTTGGGGAGCCTGATCGGCCACATGCACTCGATTTTGGAGGCACCCTTCCGACCCGCCGAGCCTCGGGCGGGCGACCGTCGATCCGCCCGAATGGTGACTCTCGTCACATAGCGAAGTCAAGCCGTCCTCCGGGGCCGCGGCGCGGCGGGGCGTCCGCGCCGCCGGCCCCAGGGACGAGGCGGGTTCAGCGGTCGATGATCGGGCCATGAGGCGTGAGCCGGATCACGACCGGCCCCCCGTCGCAGGACGGAACCACGAAGACCTTGGCCCCGCTGGGGGCGTTCCCGCCCCGGATCAGGACTCGGTAGGGGATGTCGGAGTCGACGCCCGGGAAGACTGCCGTGCCGTCGTTGCGGGTCCTGCGACTGACGCCGCCGACGGCCGATTCCGCCGGAAGCGCCCCGAAGGCGCGGTGCGCGACCAGGTCGATATTCCTCTTCGGCCCTTGTGCGTCGATCACCTTGATCTTGAGCG
>DASTSZ010000208.1:0-5359 GCA_035760425.1 Candidatus Eiseniibacteriota bacterium
TTCGACGATCCAACGCACGCCGGCCGCGCGGGCGCGCGCGAGCACCTGGTCGCGATCGGCCCCGAACTCCTCCTTACCGACGTGGGCGTGGGAATCGATCACGGCGCGATCTCTCCGGCTCTACTTCTCGATGCGGGGGAAGAGAGGCTGCGACTCGCCGAGCGCGACGCCGGTCGGCGGCGGCGGCAGGAGCGCGCCGTCGGCCGGGAAGCGCGCGGCCTCGATCGCCGGGGAGAGCCTCAACGTCTCCCAGACGAGGCGCGCCTTCGCCGGCATGATCGGGAAGAGCAGGAACGCGGTGTGCTGGAGCGCGACCGCGAGTTCGCCCAAGAGCGCGTCGAGTTCCGCCGCCTTCGACGGATCCTTCGCGAGTTTCCAGGGCGCGCCCTCCTCCACCATCTGGTTGGCGCGGCGGATGATCGTCCACGCGGCCTCGATCCCCTCGTCCAACGCGTAGCGCTCCATCGCTTCGCGATAGTCCGCGAGCGACTTCTTCAAGAGGGCGCCGAGTTCCCCGCCCGCCTTCGGCTCCGTGAGGAGACCCGCGCGATAGCGATGGATCATCGAGACGCTCCGGGTGAAGAGATTGCCCCAGTCGTTCGCGAGGTTCGCGTTGTAGCGCTCGATGAAGAGTTCCCAACTGAAGTCGCCGTCCCGCGTGAGGGGCACTTCCTTCAGGAGGAAGTAGCGGATCGAGTCGGCCCCGTAGGTGTCGACGATGTCGAGCGGGTTCACGATGTTGCCGAGCGACTTTGAGAGCCGCTGCCCCTGGAAGTGGACCCAGCCGTGGCCGAGGATCGATTTCGGCAAGGGGACGCCGGCGCTCATGAGCATCGCGGGCCAGATGATGCAGTGAAAGCGCGTGATGTCCTTCCCGATCACGTGAAGGTCGGCGGGCCAGTATCGCCAGAGGCCGTCCTGGTCGGGATACCCAAGGCCGGTGATGTAGTTGATGAGCGCGTCGAACCAGACGTAGACGCGCTGCGTCGGATCGTCGGGGAGCGGAATCCCCCACGTGGAGGCGCGCGACACCGAGATGTCCTGCAGCCCGCCCTCGATGACGTTCACGATCTCGTTCCGGCGAATGTCGGGCACGAGGAAGTCTTTGTGCTTGGCGTAGTGCTCGAGCAGCCGCGGGCCGTACGACGAGAGGCGGAAGAACCAATTCTCCTCGCTCACCCAGTTCGGCACGGTTCCGTGGTTCGGGCACTTCCCGTCGACGAGTTCCTTTTCGGGATAGAAGCGCTCGCAGCTGACGCAGTAGAAGCCCTCGTACTTCCCCTTATAGATGTCGCCCGCCGCCGCGATCTTCCGGAAGAGCTCCTGCACGCCCTTCGCGTGGCGCGGCTCCGTCGTGCGGATGAAGTCGTCGTAGGAGATGTCGAGCCGCTTCCAGACCGCCTGGAAGATGTCGGCCATCTGGTCGCAGTAGACCTTGGGGTCGAGCCCCTTCTCGCGCGCCGCCTTCTCGACGTTCGTCGAGTGCTCGTCGTTCCCCATGAGGAAACGCGTGTCGAAACCGGCCAGCCGCTTGTAGCGCGCGATGGCGTCGGCCGCGATCTTCTCGTACGCCGTCCCCAGGTGGGGGATGTTGTTCACGTAGTCGATGGCGGTGGTGATGTAGAACTTGCTCATGCGCTCGGCCCCGCGTTGGACGGGCCGCCCGGCGAACCGCCGCCGGAGTTGCCGCCGCCGGAGTTACCGCCGCCGGGATTGCCACCGCCCGACGGGCCGGGGCCCGGTCCGCGACCGCCGCCCGGGCCGCCGCGCCGGCGCCTGCGGCCGCGACGACGTTCGCTCCCGCCGGCTTGCGCGCCGCCCGGCTGCTCCGCGCGCGGGCCCGCCGGACGCGGGTACTCCTGCCGAGGAGGCTGAGCCTCGCGCGGCGCGTCGGCGCGCGGCGCGGCGAACCGCGGCGTCGCGCTCGGCGGCGCATCGCTCCGGGCCGCATCATTCCGAGCCGCATCGCCCCGAGCGGTGTCATTCGCCGGCTGATCGTTTCGCGGCGAAGCGCCCGGGGACGCGTCGCTCCGCGGTGAATCCGCGCCCGGCCGCTCCCCGCGCGGCGGCGGCGCCGGCCTCGAATCGTGACGCTGCGGCCGACCGACGCTTCGCCGGGGATCGCGCGAACCGCCCCGCTCGGGACGTCCGCCCGGACCGCCGGGCCGCTCGGTCGTGGCCGTTCCGCCGCCGTGCGCGTCGTCGTGGCCGCCGTCGCCCGGCTTCGCGCCGCGCGAGCCGCAGCCCTGCTTGTCGCATCCCTTTCGCCGGTCGCGCGAGGGTCCGGTGACCTTCGTGCCGGCGGGCAGTTCATCCAAGAGCACGACGTTCGGATTCCCCGCCTCGTCGTGAAGCGTCAGCGTGCGGTGGAAGATGTCGACGCGACCGACCTCGTAGGCGACCCCTTCCAGCTCCAACGCGCTTCCGATCTTCGGAAATTCGCGCGCGGCGCCCTTGTAGAAGTCGAGTTCGTAGCGGAGGCAGCATTTCAAACGCCCGCAGGCGCCCGAGATCTTCGACGGGCTCGGCGAGAGCCCCTGGTCCTTCGCCATCTTCAGCGTGATCGGCTCGAAGTCGCGGAGCCACGTGGCGCAGCAGAGTTCGCGGCCGCAGGTGCCCATGCCGCCGATGCGTCCCGACTCGTCGCGCACGCCGATCTGCCGCAACTCGATCCGCGTCCGGAAGACCGCGGCCAAGTCCTTCACCAGGTCGCGGAAATCGACCCGCTTCTCGGCGGTGAAGAAGAAGGTGATGCGGTTCCCGTCGAACTGGTATTCGCAGTCGACGAGCTTCATCTCGATCTCGCGCTGGAGCACGCGCTCCTTGCAGGTCTGGAACGCCCGCTCTTCCTTCGCGCGGTTCTGCTCCAGGCGCTCCAGGTCCTCGGGGCGCGCCTGGCGGATGACGGCGCGGAGATTCCCCGGCAGGTGGTCGCGCTTCACCCACTCGTGCGTGTGGTGGACCTTTCCCAGGTCCTCGCCACGCTCGGCCTGAACGACGATCCAGTCGCCTCCGCGAAGCGGCACTTCCTTCGGGTTCGCGTAGTACTCGCGGCGACGCGCCTTGAAGATGACTTCGAGAATCTCGTGGGCCTCGGCCGGCGGCTGCTTCGGATCGGCGACGGCGCCGGCTGCGGCGAGCGGTTCATTCATAGGTCTCTCCCCGCCGGGGCGGGGCCTCAGTTCGGTCGGTGTGGATCAGGCGGCGCCCAGCCCCATGCGATGCTGGGCGGAGGCGACGGCGTAGGCCGCGGTGACGTTCGACTGCACCGCGGCGGCGATCTCCTCGAGAATTCGGATGCGGCGCATGAGCGCCGGAAGAGGGAGCGACGATGCATCCGCCGCGATCTCCCGCTTCCAGTCCTCGTTCGCCAGCGCGACGCCCTCGCCGATCACTTTCAGGCGAAGCACGTCGCGGTAGTAATGAATCGCCATCGAAACGGCCGCGAGGAATCGGCCGCGGTCGCGCTCCATGCGGCCGCGGCGAAGCGGCCCCAAGATCGCGGCCGATCCGGGGCGCACGAAGAGTTCCTTGGCGACCGCGCGGAGTTTCGCGAAGTCCCCTTCTTCCGGCGCGGCGCCGGTCGCGTCGAGCGGCGCCTCGAAGGGCGCGATGGCGCGCCCCAGGCTTCCCTGGGAGAGCGACGCCGCGAGCCGCGCCACGCCCTTCGTCACGCCGCGGGCGGCGAGCGCCTCCGCGAGGAACGCCTCCGGCAGCGGGCGAAAGCGAACGTGCAGGCAGCGCGACGCGATCGTCGGCAAGAGCGCGCGCATCTGCCGCGCGCCCAGGATGAGCACGCGATTCGGCTGCGGCTCCTCCAAGATCTTCAAGAACGCGTGGGCCGCGGGGCCGGTCATCGTCTCGGCGCCCTTCACGATGAGCACCTTGGCGCCGCCGTCCCGCTGCGGCGTCATGGAGAGGAACTGCTTCGCGCGCGCGAGGTCCTCCACGGTGTGCGTCGGCTGCTTCGCGAAAGTCGGCGCGAAGAAGGGCTCGCGGGCGTAGCGCGCCAGCACGCCGGCGCGGGCCTCGGAGCGCGCCTCGTCGGCCTGCTTCTCGGTCCGCCCTTCGGTTCGAAACGACGGGAGCGGAACGAGGAGTTCGAGGTCGGGATGGCGGAGCGCGGCGCTCGCGACGCAGGACGGGCAGGTCTCGCACGGCGCGGCGTCGGGGAGCGGCGTCTCGCAGAGGAGCGCGCGGGCGAACCAGAGGGCCGCACGGGTCTTTCCGACGCCGGCGGGCCCGTGGAAGAGGTAGGCGTGCCCGACGTGACCGCCCTGAAGCGAGGCGGTCAGGTGGCTTACGGCCTCTTCTTGATGTTGGACCTGGTTCGAAGGCATGAGGTGGGGCTCACCGGAACCACTCGAGGGGGTTCAGGGCTTCTTTTCCCCGGCGGATCTCGAAATGGAGCACCGTGCCGGCGGTGGAGCCGGTATCCCCCACCTTGCCAATGGTCTCACCGGCGGCGACTTCTTTGCCGACCGGGACGGTGATCTCGGAAGCGTGGGCGTAGAGCGTGTAATAAGCGCCGCCATGATTGAGGATAACACACTTACCGTACCCCTCGAGCCAGTTGACGTACTCGACGCGGCCCTTGGAAACGGCCGTGATCGGGGTGCCGAAGGCGGCGGCGATGTCGATGCCGCTATTAAAGGTGGTGGTGTTGAAACGGGGGTTCTTCTGGGCCCCGAAACCCCGGGCCACCTTCCCGTTGGCGGGCCAGGGGAGCCGCCCGCGGTTCCGGCCGAAGTCGCCCAGGAGGGGGATCTCGCCGCTCGGGGCGCCCCGTTCGCGGGCGAGCCGCTGCTTCTCGAGCGTTTCGATGAGGCCGAGGATCCGTTTCCGCGCCCGCTCCAGTTCGGCGGCCGCCTGCTCGTTCGACTTCGAATCGGATCGGATCCGCTGGAGGAGCCGGCGCCGCTCGCCGGTCAGGCTCGCCAGCGCCCGCCGCTCGCGGTCGGTCTCGGCCTGGAGCCGGTCGATCTCCCGCTTTCGCGCCTCGAGCCGCGTCTTGTTGTCCTGCACCTCCACGCGGCGCGCCTGCGTGAGGAGCATCCGCGAGCGATCCTCCTTCGCGATCCGCGCCATGTAGTAGGTGCGCGCCACCAGCTCGCCGAAGGAGCGCGACGTGAGCACGTGCTCCAATTCCCACGAGCGGCCGCGTTTGTAGATCTCGCGCAGGCGCCATCCGAGGCGGCGGCGCTCGGTCTCCAACTGCACGGCGGTCCGGGCCAGCTCCGACGTGGCGTCGCCGAGATCGCCCTGGAGCACGCGCTCCCGCTTCTGCAGCGCGTTCAGGTAGCGCATCGTGAGTTGGAGGTTCTTCTCCGTTTCGCGTAGCTGCCCGAGGAGATTCTTC
>DASTSZ010000209.1:0-6504 GCA_035760425.1 Candidatus Eiseniibacteriota bacterium
GAGTGGACGCCGCGGTTCTATATCGAGCCGGAGTCGGGCGATGTGCGGCCGCTACCCCTCACCTTGTCGAGGACGACGCAGGAGGAGTAGACTTCACGTGCCCGCCTCGCGCATTCGCGCTGAAAGGGGTACGGTCATGCCTTCCGCCGCCTTCAAAGTTCGACTCGCCGTCGCCACGATCACGCTCCTCATGCTCCCCGCCATGCATCCGGCGTGGGCTCAAGAGGGCGCGCTGCCGGTCCTCGATCCAATCGGCGACGTCTCGGTCGCGCCCGGCGTCACCCTCGATGTCCCCATTCACGCCAGCGACCCCGACGGCGAGCCGGTGACGTTCGCGACCAACTTCGCGCCGGACTTCGTTACGACGCTTTCAACGGGCCCGAACGACGGCGTGGTCCGGCTCTCTCCGGCGGCGACGGACATCGGATCGGCGGTCATTACGGTCGTGGCGCTCGACCCGCTGGAGGGCGCGGATTGGAGCACGTTCACCGCGACGATCACCCCGCCGGCCGGCTACCCCATCGCCTACGCGGGCGGCCCCTACGATCATGCCGACGTGGAGTTCGATGGCACGCGATCGTTCGATCCCTCCGGCTCTCCATTGACCTACCTCTGGGATTTCGGGGACGGCTCGACCGCCACGGGTCCGAGGCCGGTGCACACCTATCGACTCTGCTACCCCTACGACTGCCCCCCGGGAACGGCGGGGAGCTACATCGTGACGCTCACCGTCACGGACGACGAAGGCCACTCCTCGCGCGGCACGACGTACATCATCGTCACGGATCTCGTCGTGGGAGCGACGGCCTTCCCGAGCCAGAACCGACCGTTCTTGAAAGCGCCGGCGGGGCAGGCGGCCGTCTGTTTCCAGATTCAGGCCTCTCCCGTGTTCGGCGGCTTCGATCCGCGTTACGTGGACTTGAGCGGCGTGAAGCTGCGTCTTCGCCCCCCTGCTTCTTCCCTGGTAATCGACGCGATCGACAGTAAGAGCGCGCTGGTCGGCGATACGAACAAGGATGGACTCACCGAGATCAAGGTCTGCTTCCGCGGTGACGATCTCACTCGATTGTTCGAGCCCCTGTACGCGGGACGTTCGCTCGTCGATCTTCAGCTCGAGGGGCCGCTGACACTTGCGGGACGCTTCATCGCCACGTTCCGGTGCGAAGTGCGAAAGAGCGGCGGGCACCTCGTGGCCCAAGTCACTCCGAATCCCGTTCGCGCGGGGATGGGCAACCTCGAATTCGTCGTCGATCGGGCCGGACCGGCGCGCGCGGAAATGTTCGATGTCGAGGGCCGGCTTGTGCGCGTGCTTCTGGACACGCCCTCCCTCGCGGCCGGGCGCCACTCGATCGGCATCGACGGTCTGGAGGGCGCGGCGCGGCTCCCACGCGGCGTCTATTTCTACCGGGTCGTCGTCTCGGGCGTCGAGGCGACCGGGAAGGTCGTCCTTGCGCGATAGCTCGTGCCGCCGGCCGTGAATCGCCGCCCTGTCCGCATCGCCATGATCGGCGACTACAATCCCGCCTTCGTGGCGCACACGACCGCCGACGCCTCGCTTCAACATGTCGCGGCGGCGACGGGGCTCGCGATCGAATCCGCGTGGGTGCCGACCACGGAAATCCCCGCTGATCCCGTCGAAGCCGCGCGATCGCTGGCGTCGTGGGATGGGCTCTGGATCTCGGCGGGAAGCCCCTACGCGAGCCGCGAGGGCGCGATCGCGGCGATTCGCGTGGCCCGCGAGCGGGGCAAGCCGATGGTCGCGACCTGAGGCGGGTTCCAACATGCTCTGTTAGAGCATGCCCATAACGTGCTCAACCTCCGCGGCGCGGGTCATGCCGAAGAAGATCCGACCGCGGAGATGCTTCTTCTCACCCCGGTCGCCTGCCCTCTGCCTGGCCGCGCGGAGGGCGCGCCGAAACTCTCGGGCCACGACGGGGTGATGATCCACGAGGGGAGCCGCCTTCACGCCATCCTCGGCGTGACGGCGATCGAGCAGGAATATTTCTGCAACTACGAGCCGAATCCGAAGTACCGCGAGCTCTTCGAGCGCGGGGATTTCCGGATCTGCGCGGAAACGCCGCGAGGCGAGGTGCGCGCGGCCGAGCGGCCGGAGCATCCCTTCTTCATCGGCGTGCTCTTCCAGCCGCAGCGATCGTCCAAACCGGGGGCGCCGCATCGATTGATCGAGGCGTTCGTCCGCGCGGCGGCGGGGAGCTTCGTCGAATCGTCGAAGTAGGGGGCGTGCCGCGAGTGCGGAATGGGGTGGATGACGGGGCTCGAACCCGCAACCACTGGAGCCACAGTCCAGTGCTCTACCATTGAGCTACATCCACCACGCAGACCTGACAGGCTTCGCGCCTGGAGGGAATCGAACCCCCGACCTACGGCTTAGAAGGCCGTTGCTCTATCCAACTGAGCTACAGGCGCCCACACCGAAACCGATTACTGCTTTCTCGGTCTTCGTCTCATCGGGTGTCGGTCGCTTTCCAGGGGTCGAGGGACGCCGGCGATGGTCGGGGCGAGAGGATTTGAACCTCCGACCCCCTGCGCCCAAGGCAGGTGCGCTACCGGGCTGCGCCACGCCCCGGCTCCGCCAGCGCCAAGTCCCGTACTTTACCGCGCTTGCGGAGGCTCGTCAATTGCCCCAGGGGGCGGCGCCTGGCGCCTTGACGGGGGGCCGCCCCGCGCCTATCGTCGTACAAAACCCCGACACAAACCCAAACGCAGCGGGGGTACATCGTGGCAGGCGTGAACAAAGTCATTCTCATCGGAAATCTGGGCAAGGATCCCGAAGTCCGCTCGACGACGAGCGGGCAGCGCGTGGCGAATTTCAGCCTCGCCACGTCGCGTTCGTGGACCGGCCAGGACGGTCAGCGCCAGGAGAAGACCGAGTGGCACTCGATCGTCGTCTGGGGCAAGTTGGCCGAGATCTGCGAGAAGTATCTGCAGAAGGGGAAGCAGGTCTACATCGAGGGTCGCATCGAGACCCGCTCCTGGCAGGACAAGGAAGGGCAGACCAAGTACAAGACGGAGATCATCTGCGAGCAGATGACGATGCTCGGGCGCGCCGGCGGCGACAAGAACGGCGGCGAGGGCGGCTACGATGCGCCGCGCGGCAGCGGCGCGCCGCGGGATGAATCGTACGAACCGGCGGGGAACGTGCCGGAGGATGATCTTCCGTTCTAGGGCGCGAGCCCGGTCCGTGTGGCCGGGTGTGAAAGGTTAAGAAATGAATCGGGGCGCTCGATCACTCGGGCGCCCCGGTTTCGTTTTGTGATTCCTCGGCGGGTATTCGTCGCGCGGTGCGAGGGCGCGGCGTCCGGTCCCGCGAGCCTACTGAATATACCCGAGCGACCGCAGCCGCTCCCGCAGCTCCTCGTCCACCGGCGACGCGATCGGCTGTTCGCCGCCGGTCTTCCGCTCCGCGGTCTCGTACGTCTTCAAGCGCGTGTCGCGCGCGATCTTCTTCATCGTCGCCGAGGTGAGCGCCTCTTCGATCGGCCGCCCGTCCATGTCCTGCGCCGGCGGGAGCCCGAAGAGCGTCAGCACGGTCGGCGTCACGTCGAGGACCGTCGCGCCCGTGATGCTCACGCCCTTCTTCACGTTCGGTCCCTTCAGGAACACGATGCCGTCGAGTTTGTGCGCCATGACGCCCTTGCCGCCGCCCATGAAGCCGTGGTCGGAGCAGACCATCACGTTCGTCTGCGCGTCGGCCTCCTTCATGAACGAGCCGATGAGGCGGTCGGTGAAGATGTAGTAGTTCGGGATGAGCCGCTTCATCCCTTCGTACTCGGCGTCGGTCAGCGGCGGGCTGAATTCGCCGGGGATGTCGATGTCCCAGTAGCGATGGCTCGCGGCGTCGACGCCGCGGAAGTAGACCGTCATGAACTCGGGGCGCTGCGTCTTGTAGAGGTGCATCGCGACGCGATAGAAGGTCATGTCGGCGGCGTAGATCCAGCGGAGATCCTGCACGAGCGCTTCCTGCCGCGGCGTCACCTTCGTGGTGTCGAAGGGCGAGACGAACTGGAAGAGCTCCGCCCACGACACGCTCTGCGGCGTGCGGCGAAGCGCGGCCACGAGCGAATCGAGATTCTCGGGATAGGTGCGGTGCGAGTTCTTCGCGGGCCAGGAGCCGTTGTCGTACTGCACGTAGTCGCTGATCATGAAGCCGTTCAGCGGCTGCGCCGGCCACGTCGTCCACCATCCGACCACGCCGACCTTCTTGTTGAGCGAGCCGAGAATGTCCCAGACCGGGCGCACGCGCCAGAGGTTCGAGGTCGTGGGGGACTCGGGCTCGACCGACTTGCCCGTCGCCTTCAGCGCCTCGCGCGCGGCGGCCCGTTCCTTCTCGCCCTTCTTCACGAAGAAGTCGGAGATGCCGTGCTTCTCGGGCACCTTGCCGGTGGCGATGCTCGCCCAGATGATCGGGCTTTTCGTGAGCGGCTCGAGCGAGCGCAGTTTGCCCGAGGCGCCCTGGTCGCGGAGCGCGGCGAACGCGGGGACCTTCTTGGCGTCGAGAAGCGGCCCGATCACCGACCAGTCGGCGGCGTCGACGCCGATCAGAAGCACCTTCTGCCGGGGCTTCTCGCCCGCGCGCGCGCAGGTCCAGAGACCCATTCCGAGCGTGAGGGCGAGGGCGAACGCGGCGGCGGCGCGGAGCAGGGCGCGGCGGGGAAGGCGGAACGTCACGGATTCTCCTTGGGTTACGGGGCCGGTGCTCCCCGAGCAGGCGCTCGATGAAGGCGAAAGCCGAGCGGTGACCCTACCACCGCCCGGCCGTCCGTATCTAGTCACCCCAAGGTGGCACTTCGGTTCCCGCCAGACGGGGGCGCCGGGAGGGGCTAGAAGCCGTTCCGGCCTTGACTTCGAGCCCCTCCTGGCCTACTTTCACCCGCCTATCCAATGCCTCGATGCGCCGCTAGCTCAATTGGCAGAGCAACTGACTCTTAATCAGTAGGTTCTAGGTTCGATTCCTAGGCGGCGCACCATTTTTCACCCTCTTCGCCGAATACCCCTCGACCTCCGTTGCTTCCGGTTCGCCGTCCAAGATGGGGGTCTGCCCTCGTGGTTGCGAGTGAGCATCGGTCGGAAGCGACGATTCCGGCGTCTCTCGATCAAATCCAGCAAATATTCTTGACGCGATTTTGACGACTTATCGATCCCGCGCTTGAATGCCGAGTGGAACTCCTCGTTACGCCGCTTCCGGACCTTCACAAGACTCAATTCTCATCCACGAGTGCGAAATGACAGGGTCGGCGCGCTTCGATGGCTCGCACGCCTCGTCCGGCGGTTCCGAGAGGCCATGATATAAAGAAGTCGCCTCCCGCCCCCGCGCTGGCAACCGCCCCGTTGGGAAGTGCCGCCATGCTTCCGTATGCTCTTTCGCATCTCAGTGACACCGTTCTTCTTCGAAATCTGGTCGCGCTCGTGGTTCAAGATCGCCACACCACCGCTTCATTGCTCGCCCACATGGCCGAGGTCGACTCTCGCAGGCTCTACGCGCCCGCAGGCTATCCGTCGATGCACGCCTACTGCGTCGAAGGGCTCGGACTGTCGGAGGACGCCGCCTATAAGCGGATCCAAGCCGCGAGGGCGGCGCGGCAATTTCCGGCGATTCTGGACGCCATCGCGCAGGGGCGAATCCATCTCACCGGCGCCTGCCTGCTCGCACCCTATCTCACGCAGGACAACGCCCCGGAGCTCCTCGCGGCGTCGATGGGGAGGCGGAAGTCGGAGATCCAGGAACTGCTGGCGCGGCGTTTTCCGCCGACTCATGTCGGCTCGGTCATCAGACCGCTCGTGTCCCCCGGATTCGCGCAACTTGCGCCGGCGCAAGTTGGGTGGGTTGAAGCGGTGGTGGAGGAGGTGATGGGTGCGGGGGTGGTGACCGCGGGGGCGGAAGACGTCTCCCCAGGCGCGAGTGGCGCGGCGTCCTCTGGAAATTCCGACGGTGCGACGAGTGATCAACTTGCGCCGGCGCAAGTTGAAGTAGGTGTATGTCCGACGTCAACCGAAGGGGAGCGGTTCCTCGTCCAGCTGGTCGTCGAAGCGGGCACCCGCGAGAAACTCCGCCGCGCTCAAGCACTTCTGAGCCACTCGATTCCCTCCGGCGACGTCGCGCACGTGATCGATCGGGCGCTCGACGCCTTGATTGCCGCGCTCGAGAAGCGAAAGTTCGGCGTCGGGGCGAAGCGGGTGGCCACCTCGCGCTCGGCGCGCTCAGGCGCGCGCTACATCCCCGTACAAGTTCGGCGCGCCGCGTGGGAGCGCGACGAGGGCCGGTGCACCTTCGTGAGCGCGGCGGGGGTGAGGTGCAGGAGTCGGCGATTTCTCGAGTTCGACCATGTCGAACCCGTCGCGCGGGGAGGCGCCTCGAGCGTGGAGAGCGTGCGCCTACGGTGCCGCGCGCACAATCAGCTCGAGGCCGATCGTGCGTTGGGTGCGGAGTTCATGCGGACGAAGCGGGAAACAGCGCGACATGAAGCGGATTTTCTCGCGGGCCTC
>DASTSZ010000210.1:0-11675 GCA_035760425.1 Candidatus Eiseniibacteriota bacterium
GACGACATCGCCCACCACGACGGCGGTGGGCGCGACGAAGACGGAGGCGGGAACGACGGGCGAGCGGCCGCCGTAGGGGGCGATCAGAGGTCCTCGGTTTTCCACTGGCTGCCGAAATCCTCGGGATGGAGCCCTTCGAGATAGCGCCGGAGTTCCTCGGCCTTCTCCTCGGGGCTCTTCTCGGCCGGCGATTCGGGCGCCGGATTCTGCGTCGACTTCTCGAAGAGCGAGTCGATGATGAAGATCGGCGCCCGCGACCGGAGCGCGACGGCGATCGAGTCGCTGGGTCGGGCGTCGACCGAGACGGGGCCGTGGCCGCCGTCGAGGAAGATACTGGCGAAGAAGGTGCTCTCCTTCAGGTCGGTGATGACGACCCGGGAGACCTTCCCGTGCAGCCCCTCGATGATGGAGAGCAGGAGATCGTGCGTCAGCGGGCGCTGGAACTTCTTCCCCGTCAACTCGCTGTGGATCGCGCTCGCCTCCATCGGTCCGATCCAGATCGGAAGGACGCGGGGCCCTTCGATCTCCTGGAGCAGCACCACGGGGCTCTTGGTCCGCTCGTCGATGGCGAGGCCCCCGACGCGAACCGGAATCATGCTCATGGGGATCGTCGCGCCTTCTCCGGCTGCGTCCCTCCTCCGGCGCCGGGCGTCGCGTCGCTGCTGTCGGCGGGCGCGTTGTCGTCCTGCATCGTCGGAGGCGGCTTGTCCATGTTCTCCATCATCCACCGCGCGGACGTCGCCAGTTCGTGCGTGGGGTGATGCTGAAGGAAGTCCTCGAACGCCGCCTTCGCGGCCTCGTAGTCGCCGAGCTCCTCGGCGTACGTGAATCCGATCATGAAGCGGGCTTGGACCGCGACGGAGTCGTTTGGAAACTTCTGAATGACGCCTTTGTAGAGGTCGATGCGATCCTGCGGCTGAATGGCCGCCTGCGCTTCCTTGAAGTAGTCGACCGGCGTGCGAACCGGTTGGAGCGCCACCGCGATCGAGTCGTCGAAGATGGAGCCGTTCGCGAGGCCCTTCAGCGAATCGGTGAAGGCGGCCGAGAACTCGTCCTGGATCTTGCCTTCGAGGTCGAGAACGATCCGGGCGCGCACCTGCTCGAACGGCTGCACGGTCGCCTCCTCGCGATTGTCGACGCGGATGAGATGCCAGCCCTTCGGGCCCTTGAGCGGCTGGCTGATCTCGTCTTCCTTCAGCGCGAAGGCGCCCGCCACGATCGCCGGCGCGGTGCCGATGCCGGGCACGAGATCGGCCTCCTTCGAGAGGTAGCCGACGAGGCCGCCGCGGTCCTTCGAGACCGCGTCCTGCGACCGCGACTTGCAGACCTCGTCCCAGAGCGCCCCCTTCACCAGCCGCGCGCGAACGTCGCGCGCCTCGCGCTGGGTGGCGAGCTGGATGTGACGCACGCGGATGCGGGCGGGAATATGGTATTGGGCGATGTTCGCGTCGTAGGTCGCGCGCACGAGCGAGTCGCTCGGCGGCGGAAGCGCGGCGAGGCGGCGGTTGTAGTAGACGCGCATCTTCGCGCTCCGGACCGCCTTCTCGATCTCGGCCTTATAGGTCGAGTCGCTCTCGATCTTCTCCCGCTCCGCCATGCGGATGACGGTGTCCTCGAAGATGAGCCGCTCGATGAGCTGGCGATAGCCGTCCGGCGTCCGCAGGCGCGGCCGAATGTCGGGCGGCGCCGTCGCGATGATCGAGTCGACGTCATGGCGCGTCAGCCGCCGGTTGCCATAGATGGCGACCACCGGTCCGAGCGTGTCGGCCTTGCCCGGGTGCCAGACGCCGGGGCGCCCGGCCGTCTTCCCCGCTCCGGCCGCCTTCGCCGTCGCGCCGGCGCCGGCCTCGGGCGCGGGCCCGCCGGAGCAACCGGCGAGTCCGGCCGACACCGCGAGTAGCAGGAACGCCGCGGATCGAAGCCGGAACGCGCGGATCATTGACGAACGACCCAAACCTTGACCGGAGCCTCGATGTCCTGGAAGAGGTGGACCGGCACGTCGAACGCGCCGAGCGCGCGGATCGGCTCGTCGAGGCGCACGGCCTTCTTCTCCAGTTCGAAGCCCTGCGCGACGAGCGCGTCGTGGATCTCGGTCGCGCTCACCGAACCGTAGAGCTGCTCCTCCTCGCCCACCTGCACGGCGAACTGGAGCGACACCTTCGCGAGCCGATCCTTCACGCCCATCGCGTCCTGGCGGGCGCGTTCGATGCGGCCCTTGTGCGCGCGCTCCCGGTCGCGGAAGACGGCCTGCGCGTTGCCGACGGCGGCGATCGCCTTCCGGCGCGGGAGCAGGTAGTTGCGGGCGTACCCGTCGGCGACGCGCACCGTGGCGCCCCGCTTGCCGAGTCCCGTGATGTCGTCGAGCAGAATGATCTCCATCGTCTCCTCCGATCAGGATTCGTCGCCGGTGCCGAAGGAATCGTCGATTCCCAGCACGATGCGGCGACGGAAGTCGAACCACGCGTCCAAAAATCCGATCCCCAAGAACGCCACGAGCAGGATCGGCATCATCACCACCAGCAGGGCGATCGCCACCTGGACGACGCCGCGCATCTCGAACGCGATGGACGTGAATCGCGCCACCGCGAGCCCCTGGATCGTGTAGGCGAGCGCCAGCGGGAAGGCGAGATTCACCCCCGCGTCGACCGCCGGCTTCATCCGCGTCACGATCAGGACCAGCGCCAGGGCCAGCGCCCACGCGGCGGCCGGATGCACGCGCCACGTCGAGAAGGCCTCGAACGCCGGAAAACCGTCCTCGGCCTGGAACAGGACCGAGGCGAGCCAGCAATTGATGGCCATCACGACCACCCACTTCATCGCGAAGAGCGACGGAAGAAGCATCGCCCAGAGCCGCGCCGTCTCCTCGATCGCCGCCTGGAACTCCCCGGCGCTCAGACCGAGCGTCTGAGATACCCGGTGCTCGGTCTCCAGTCTCCGGATTTCTTCCAACCGGGCCGCCAGGACGCCCGAGAGATCCTGCATGCCGCCCAGGAGGAGATACCCCCCCGCGGCCGCCAGGATCGGCGTCACCGCCAGCGCCAGCGCCGCCGAAGCCTTCACGCCCCGCCGCGCGCAGGCCGCCAGGAGCAGCCCCGCCATCGCGAGCATCGCGACGAAGAAGAGCTGGGCCGGTTCGCGGACGCCGCCCGCGTAGACCGCCCCGACCGTGGCCGTCGCGGCCAGGGATCCGAAGAGGAGCCCGACCTTCCGCGTGAGCCAGAGGAGCGCCAGCGGCAGGAGCCCGTAGGTCCACGGCAGCGGCGTCGGCAGATCCGCGCTCGCGAGCAGGATGAGCCCCGCTCCGAACAGGATCGCGCCGGTCGCCCGGACCGCGTCGGCGAACGCGGCCGGCCGCGGCGTTTCAGCGGCCGAAGTCACGTCCTAGCGGTACTGGTCGCTCGTGAACGGAAGGAGCGCGAGAATGCGCGCCCGCTTCACGGCCTCGGTGATCTGCGACTGATGACGCGCGCAGGTTCCCGAGATGCGCCGCGGCACGATCTTGCCGCGGTCCGTGATGAACCGGGCCAGACGGCGGTCGTCCTTGTAGTCGATCCGCTCCACCTTGTCGAGGCAGAGCTTGCAGAATTTGCGTCGAAACGATCGCGATTCGCCATCGCGCGCCATGAAAGCCTCCTTCGATCCTGTCTGCGTCGCGGTCCCGGACGTTCCGGCGCCGCGGCTAGTCCTGCACGACGGCCGGAGCCGGCGTGGTCACGCTGCCGGCCTCGCCGCCCTCGCCGGGCGCGA
This sequence comes from Candidatus Eiseniibacteriota bacterium, assembly GCA_035760425.1. Taxonomy (GTDB): domain Bacteria; phylum Eisenbacteria; class RBG-16-71-46; order SZUA-252; family SZUA-252; genus SZUA-252. The sequence goes on from DASTSZ010000210.1 coordinate 3,748, forward strand.
CCTCCGGACGCGGTTCGTCCTTGGGCGCCATCACGCTGAGATGGCGAAGCACGCTCTCGTTCAGCCGGAAGCGACGGTCCATCTCCGCGATGAGCGTCGGCGGGCTCTTGTGCTTCACGTGGACGTACGTCCCGTCCCGCCGCTTGCGGATGATGTAGGCCAGCTTCTTCTTGCCCCAGCGCTGCACGTCGATCACTTCGCCCCCGGCGGCCGTGATCGGCTGCGTCACCTTGTCGATTTCCTCGTTGATCCGCGTCTCCTCGAGACTCGGGTCGTAGATGACCGTGGTTTCGTAGAGCTTCATTTTCTCCTCATGCTTCGACCGGATCCTTGCCGTACCGGTTCCAGCGGTTCATGGCCTCGGTGAGGCCGAGCGCCACGGCGTCGTACGCGGCCTGCGCGGCCGCCTCGATCACCGTGGGCACGATCGCGCGCTCGTCCCCGGTGAAGGGCTCGAGCACGTATTCCTTCATGTCGGCCGACGCGGGCGCCGGTCCTACTCCAATTCGAAGACGGGGGACCGACGTCGTCCCGGCCGCCTCCACGATCGATTCGAGGCCGTTGTGCCCCCCGGGGCCTCCCCCGGGCTTCAACCGAAGCGTGCCGAGCGGCAGATAGACGTCGTCGTAGACCACGACGATCTCCCCCGCCGTCCAGCCCTCCGCGAGGAGCGCGCGAACCGCCAGTCCGCTCCGATTCATGTACTGCTGGGGTTTCACCAGCAGCGCATCGAACCGGCCGGCCTTCCCGCGTCCCCGCAGCATGCCGCCCCCGGTGGTCCAGCCGGCGAACCGGTGGAGCTTTCCGGCCAGCGCGTCCACGGCCATGAAGCCGGCGTTGTGGCGCGTGGCGGCGTACTCGGGACCCGGGTTGCCGAGCCCCACGACGACCTTTCCCTCGTTAACTTTCCTTCTCTCCCTCTTCGTCCGAGCCCTTCTCCTTCTTCACCAGCTCGGGCTCCGCCGGGGCGCCCTCGGCCGGCTTCACTTCCTCGAGCACCGTCGGCGGCACGACCGTCGCGACCGAACGGTCGGTTTCGGTGAGCACCTCGACGTTGCCGAAGTTGATGTCGCTCACGTGGACGGAGTCGCCGATGTTCAGGTGCGACACGTCGACCGTGAACTTCTCCGGGATGTCGGTCGGGAGACACTCCACCTCGACCTCGCGGAGGATGTGCTCCAGAATGCCGCCGCCGTCCTTCACGCCCGTCGGCACGCCGACGAGGACGACCGGCACCTCGACCGTGATGCGCTCGCTGAGCGAGATGTGCTGCAGGTCGACGTGGAGGATCGTTCCGCGCACCGGGTGGCGCTGCACCTCGCGGAGGATCGCCTTGCGGTCGGCGGCGTCGGCGCCCTCGACCTTCAAGTCGACGATGACGTTCGAGCCCGACGCGCCGTGCAGGAGCGTTTCCAGCTCCTTCGCGTGCACCGAGATCGCGACCGGCGCTTCGCCCCGGCCGTAGTAGATGGCCGGAACGCTGCCGGCTTCGCGCAAGCGGCGCGCGACGCCCTTTCCGACTCCGTCGCGCCGCGTGCTCTTCAGGGTTACGATGGCCATACGACTGCTCCTTCCGGTTTCCGAATGTGCCTTCTCGGCGTCTTCCTCAAATGAACAGCGAGCTGAGCGATTCCTCGTCGTGAATGCGGCGGATCGCCTCCGCCAGGAGCGGCGCGACCGACAGCATGCGGATCTTCGGCGGCAGCGTGCCCGCGGCGTGCGGGATGCTGTCGGTGATGACGAGTTCCTTCACCGCGGAGTCCGCGATCCGCTGGATGGCGTCGCCGCAAAGGACGCCGTGCGTGACCGCCGCGTAGATGTCCCGAGCGCCCGCGTCGCGAAGCGCGCGCGCCGCCTCGACCAGCGTCGAGCCGGTGCTCAGGATGTCGTCGAAGATCACCGCGTTCTTCCCGTCCACCTCGCCGATGATGTTCATCATCTCGACGGCGTCGGGACGCGGCCGGCGCTTGTCCACCACCGCGAGCCCCACGCCGAGGCGCTTCGCGTAGGCCCGCGCCATCTTCACGCTCCCGATGTCGGGGGCGATGGCGACCAGGTCGGTCAGGCCGAGATGGATGAAGTGATCCACCAGGACCGGCGCCGCGTAGAGATGGTCGAACGGGATGTCGAAGAACCCCTGGATCTGCGCCGAGTGGAGATCCATCGTCATCACGCGGTCGGCGCCCGCCGTCGTGATGAGATTCGCCACGAGCTTCGCCGTGATCGGCACGCGCGGCTGGTCCTTGCGGTCCTGCCGCTGGAAGCCGAAGTACGGGATGACCGCCGTGACGCGGCGCGCGGACGCGCGGCGCACGGCGTCGATCATGACGAGCAGCTCCATCAGATTCGTCGCCGGCGCGAACGTCGGCTGGAAGACGAAGATGTCGGCGCCGCGGATGTTCTCGTTGATCTTCACCGAGGTCTCGCCGTCGGCGAACTCGCTCACCGTCGCGTCGCCGAGGTCGATCCCCAATTGCTTGCAGATCGCCTCCGCCAGCGGCCGGTTGGCGTTTCCCGTGAAGAGGCGAAGACTGCGTTCCGCCGGCAGCGGTCCCTGTTCGTCGGGAACCGGACGCGAGACCGGCATCGCGCGTCGATCGGTAGCCAGCTTGACCGTCATCCGTTCCTCCGTGGTCGGTGCCAAGGGGGTGCTCCCGCGTGCGACGGGGCCCCAAATAGAAAACGACCCAAAGCGCGATTGGCGGCCTCCGCCAATCGGGCCCGAGACGCCGTGAGGCGCTCGATGGGCCGGAGGTCGTTGCCTCCGGGGCCCGCGGATCCTGAGGTCCAAAAATGCTTTGAGTCGTTCCCGGCGGCTTTCGCCTCCGGAGCCCTGCAGTCTACCGCAAATGTGTCGAAACGGGAATCGGGTCGTTCACGAAGGGAGTTGGGGCGGGAGGATTCGAACCTCCGAATGGGAGATCCAAAGTCTCCTGGCTTACCACTTGCCGACGCCCCATCCTAAGTCGCGGCGCCGGTTTCCGGCTCCCGAAGGGGGTCGGCATTCCCGGCCGCGCCCTCCACGGCGCTGACCCTGACGGCGCTCCTCAGAGCGTGTCGCTGCTGATGAGCGACCCGTCCGGCGTCCTCGTCCGCTCCTTCTCGTATTCGTCGAGGATGCGATCCTCGATGAACTTCCTGGAATCGTTGTTGATGGGGTGCGCGATGTCCTGGTACGTGCCGTCGGGCCGTTTCCGGCTCGGCATCGCCACGAACATCCCGTTCGTCCCCTCGATGATCTTCAAGCCGCGAATCACGAACGCGTCGTTGAACGTCATGCTCGCGAACGCTTTCAGCTTATCGTCGTCCCTGAGCGAGATTCGAACTTCGGTGATCTCGAGTCCCATGCGTTCGTTCCCACCTCGAGTTCTGGACCTCGATCCTTCGAAGTCCATGGGATCCCCTGATCCCTAGCGCGGACCAGGTGGTCCGCTCACCGGCGTCACATGCCACGCGCCACGGTGACGCCGCGTTCTCGGGTCCGCACGACGCGGACGTCCGCATCACACGCGCCGATGGCCGCTGCCACCGAGCGCGCCTCGACTTCCGTTCTCGCGAGCGTGAAGAGACTCGAGCCGCTCCCCGACAGCAGAGCGCCCCAGGCCCCTGCCGCGACGAACGCCTGCTTCAACCGCGCGAGTAGGGGAACTTGGGTAAGGACGACGTCCTCGAACGCGTTGAACCGCGCGTCCACCGCGGCCCCCACGTCCCCACGTGCCACGGCAGACGCGAGGATGCTAGCCGGAGAGGCCCCGACTGTCAATCGGTTTCTGAGGAGTCCGTAGGCCCAACTCGTTGAAACTGCGACAGGTGGACTGACCACCACCCCCCACGTGGGGGGGAGCGGACGGAGATGTCTCAGCACCTCCCCGCGGCCGGTCCCGCGGGCCGTTCCTCCCCTCAGAAAGAAGGGCACGTCCGACCCCAGCGAGGCTCCGAAGCGCTCCAGTTCCTCCGGCGGCAAGCCGAGATCGAAGAGCGCGTTCGCGCCCGCCAGGAGGCCGGCGGCGTCGCTGCTCCCGCCGCCGAGCCCGGCGCCGATGGGGATCCGTTTGAGGAGGCGAACCGAAACGCCCTTCCCCCGCAGGGCGGGCGCTTCCCCCGCGAGGAGATCCCAGGCCCGGGTGATGAGGTTGGGCGCGTCGCCGGGGATCGGCCGGCCCGTGGAGACGAGCCGGCAGCCCGGCGCCGCCTCGGGCGTCAGGAGAAGTTCGTCCTCGAGCGTGATGGCCTGGAGGATCGTGTCGATCTCGTGATAGCCGTCGGGACGCCGGCCGAGGATCCAGAGGCCGAGATTCACCTTGGCGGGACACCGGACGCGGACGGCGCTCGACCCGGCGCCGCGCGATGAGTTCGCGCGGGCGGCGCGGGCGCCCCGGGCGCCGCCGGCGCTGCGGGCGGCGCGAGCCGCGCGAGTCACGAGACCGGCCAGAGGAGAATCGCGACGACGGCGCAGCACCAGAGCACCACGTTCGTCAGCGTGGCCCGGTCGCGAAGCAGATGCTCGGAGGGGTTTCCGCCCTTGTGCTCGGCGTAGAGCAGGTAGAGGTAACGGAAGATCCCGTAGACCACGAAGGGAATGGTGAGATAGAGCGGCCGTCCGTGGTACTTGGCGACCGTCTCGGGTGAGATCGTGTAGACCGAATAGGCGATGACGGTGGCGCCGGTGACGAGCGCGACCATCTGGTCGAGGAGCGGACGCGTGTAGGCGCCGAGCGCCGCGCGGTGGCGCGCCGCGTCGCGCTCCAGCGTCTCGAGTTCGTGGAGGCGCTTCCCGATGGCGAGGAAGAGCGCCAGGAAGAACGCGCAGACGAGGAGCCAGGGCGAGATGGCGATCCCCTCCGGGCCGAGATGCGTGCGGTCTCGCACCAGTTCGACGCCCGCCACGGCGCGAAGCACGAAGCCGGCCGCGATCGCCGTCACGTCGAGGAGCGCCACGCGCTTGAAGACGAGCGAGTACGCGCCGGTGAGGAGCACGTAGGCGGCCGCCGTCATCGCGAAGCGAGGGCCGAGCAGGGCCGCGCCGCCGAGTCCCGCGGCGAGGAGAGCCGCCACCGCGACGAACGCGACGGGCGTCGGCAGCGCGCCGGAGGCGATGGGACGGTTCTTCTTCTCGGGATGGAGGCGGTCGCGCTCCACGTCGAGGATGTCGTTGAAGATGTAGACCGCCGAGACGGCGAGGGAGAAGGCGAGGAAGCCGGCGACGGACGCGAGGGCGATCGCGGGGTCGAGAATGCGGAGCGAGAAGATCGGGCCCGCGAAAAGGACGAGGTTCTTCGTCCACTGGTAGGCCCGCATGGAACGGACGATTCCGCCGATCACCCCCGCGCCCTCCCCTTGGCCTTCGCCGCGCGCGGACGACCGGTCGCGCGAGGCGCTCGTTTGCGGCGAAGCGCGACCTCCTCCGCCGCCTCGCAACAGAGATGGCCCGCCAGCAGGTGGATCTCCTGGATGCGCGCCGTCACGCGGCTCGGCACGACGAGGCAGAGATCGCAGCGCCTGGCGAAGGCGCGCCCCGCGGCGCCCGTCATTCCGATCACGCGCATGCCGCGCGCGCGCGCCGCCGCGACCGCGGCGAGGATGTTCCGCGAGCGGCCGCTCGTGCTGAGCGCCACGAGCAGATCGCCGCGCCGGCCGAGCGCCGCCACGCTTCGCGCGAAGATCTGGTCGAAGCCGAGATCGTTCCCCGCGGCGGTGAGCGTCGTGACGTCGCTCGTGAGCGCCATGGCCGGAAGCGCGCCCCGGTCGCGGACGAATCGCACGACGAGTTCGGTCGCGAAGTGCTGCGCCTCGGCGGCGCTACCGCCGTTTCCCGCGAAGAAGACGGTGCGCCCGCGGCGGACGGTCGACGCGACGAGGCGCGCCATCCGTTCGATGAGGGCGGCGTCGCGCTCGACGACCGTCGCGAGGACGGCGGCCGATTCGGCGAACGCGTGGCGGACGCGCGCGCTCACGCCGCGGCCCCCGGCGCCGCGCTTCGGCCGGCGAGATAGTGATGGAGCGCGCTCTCCCACGGCGGCATCGGCTCGCCCGTGACCGACGCGAACCGCTCGCCCGAGAGGACCGAGTAGCGCGGGCGCGCCGCGGGACGCGGGAAGCGGTCGGTGGTGACCGGCGTGATCGGCGTGCTCGACCCGATGTACTTCGCGATGGCGACGGCGAAGCCGTACCAGGTCGTCTCGCCGCGATTCGTGACGTGGACCACGCCGGTCGTGCCGCGGCCGAGGAGCCGCGCGATGCCGTGGGCCAGGTCGCGCGTGTAGGTCGGCGATCCGCGTTGGTCGTCGACCACTTCGAGGGGTTCGCCCCGCTCCAACTTCCCCGCGATGGTGTCGACGAAGTTCTTCCCGCCGGGGCCGAAGAGCCACGACGTCCGCACGACGAGCGCGGCCGCGCCGCTCTCGAGCGCCGCCCGCTCCCCTTCCAGCTTCGAGCGACCGTACGCGTTGACCGGCGCCGTCGGGTCCTCCTCGAGGTAGGGAGTCCCCTTCGTCCCGTCGAAGACGTAGTCGGTGCTGACCGTCACGAAGCGGGCGCCGCGCTCCTTCGCCAGCGCCGCGACGTGGCGCACGGTGTCGCGGTTTCCGCGGAGCGCCGCGCCGTAGTCGCTCTCGCAGCGATCGACTTCCGTGAACGCCGCCGCGTGGACGATCGCGTCGAACTGGATGCCGCGCGACGCGTCGCGCACCGCCGCCTCGTCCGCGAGGTCGGCCTCGTCGCGCCCCCAGAGGAGGAGCGTGTGGCCGGCGGCGAGCCGCTCGGCGAGCGCGCGTCCGAGCATGCCGTTCGCGCCGGTGATCAGGATGCGCACGGCGCCTCCATCAGAGGACGTCCACCTGGCTCGAGTCGCCCACCATGAAGCGGTAGGCGGTCGGCTTCAATTGCGAGCGGCGGATCCGGACTTCCTTGCCGATGAGGCTCGCCTCGATGCGCACCGGAATGTCCTCGATCGAGCAGCGCGCGAGGACGATCGAGTGCTCGATCTCGCTGTTCCGGAGTGTCACCTCGTCGTGGATCGCCGTGAAGGGCCCGACGTAGGAGTGCTCGATGCGGCAGCGGGCGCCGATGACGAGCGGGCCGCGGAGAATGGAATCCCGCACGACACTGCCGGGGCCGACGATGACGTCCCCCTCCACGCGGGAGGCGGCGTCGATGTCGCCCTCGAGCGAGCGGGTCGCGCGGGAGAGGACCATCCGGTTCGCCTCGAGGAGATCCTCGAGCTTCCCGGTGTCCTTCCACCAGCCGGTGACGAGGTGATGCTTCACCACGCGCCCCCGGTCGATCAGCTGCTGGATGGCGTCGGTGATCTCGAGTTCCCCTCGCGCGGAGGGGCGGATGGCGTCGATCGCCTCGTGGACGGTGGCGTCGAACATGTAGACGCCGACGAGCGCCAGATCGGAGCGCGGCTCCTTCGGCTTCTCCTCCAGGCGCACGACGCGATCGCCCTTCAATTCGGCCACGCCGAATTCTTGCGGCCGCGGCACGCGCGCGAGCAGGATCTCGCTGTTCGGGCGTTCGCGCCGGAATTCGTCCACCAGCGTGCGGATGCCGTCGAGGATGAGATTGTCGCCGAGGAACATGACGAAGGGATCGTCGCCCAGGAACGGGCGCGCCGTCTTCACGGCGTGCGCGAGGCCGAGCGGCTGGTCCTGGCGGATGTAGGTGACCTTGACGCCGAACGCGGCGCCGTCTCCGACCGCCTCCCGGATCTCGGGCTCCGTGTCGCCGACGATGATGCCGATCTCCGCGATGCCGGCGTCGCGCACCGCCTCGATCACGTAGAAGAGGATCGGCTTGTTCGCGACCGGGATGAGCTGCTTCGCGCCGGTGTGCGTGATGGGGCGAAGCCGCGTCCCCTTGCCGCCGCTGAGAATCAGTCCCTTCATGCGTCTCCTTCGTGGTCGCCGGAGCGGCCCGCGCGCGTCATC
>DASTSZ010000211.1:0-2447 GCA_035760425.1 Candidatus Eiseniibacteriota bacterium
GTTCGTCGTGCGGGGGAGAGTGAATGAGCGAGTTGATCGGCGGCACGATTTCCCACTACCGCATCGTGAGCCGGCTCGGGGCGGGCGGGATGGGCGTCGTCTACCGCGCCCGCGACGAACGCCTCGGCCGCGACCTTGCGCTGAAGATCCTTCCCGCGGAGAGCATGGCCGACGAAACGGCCCGCGCGCGCCTTCTGCGCGAGGCTCGCATGGCCTCCTCGCTCAATCACCCCCACATCGCGCACATCTACGAAGTCGGGGAAGACGGCGGCTACCTCTATATCGCGATGGAGCTGGTGGAGGGACGTCCCCTCAGCGAGGCGATCCCGGCCGGCGGCCTCCCGCCCGACACGCTCGTTCGCCAGGGCATTCAGATCGCCGACGCCCTCGCGTACGCGCACGAGCGGGGCATCATGCACCGCGACTTGAAGACCGCGAACGTGATGATCACCGCCGATGGTTGGGTGAAGGTTCTCGACTTCGGACTGGCGAAGCGGATGCAGGACGACGAGACGGTGGAGGCGCCGCGCGACCTGAGCCTCACGGCCTCCGGGATGGTCGTGGGAACGCCCAATTATCTGCCGCCCGAGGTGCTCCTCGGCGGAAAGGCCGACGCGCGCGGCGACGTCTGGGCGCTCGGCGTGGTGCTCTACGAGATGGCCGCGGGCCGTCTGCCGTTCGGCGGCGCGTCGCTGACCGAGCTCGCGGGCGCGATCGTGAGCGGCGCGCCGACGCCCTTGAGCGGCCGCGTCCCGGTCGGCGTGCAAGCCGTCATCGGCCGCTGCCTCGCCAAGAACGCGGAGGAGCGATTCCGCACCGGCGCGGAGGCGCGCGCGGCCCTCGACGCCCTCTCGAGCGGCGCCGCGCCGCCGCCGGCGTCGCGCCGCCGCGTGCCGCGTCCGGTTTGGATCGGCGCCGTCACCGCCGCCGCGCTCGCGATCGCGGCCGCGCTCTATCTGAATCGCGGCGCCATCGGCGACCGGCTCGCCGGCCGGCCCCCGCGTCCCCACATCGCATCGCTCGCCGTGCTCCCGCTCGCGAATCTCTCGGGGGATCCCGAGCAGGAGTACTTCGCCGACGGCATGACCGAGGAACTGATCACGAGCCTCGCCCCGATCCGCACGCTCACCGTGATCTCCCGCACGTCGGTGATGCGCTTCAAGGGGTCGAAGGAGCCGCTGCGCGACATCGCGAGGAAGTTGGACGTGGAGGGGATCGTGGAGGGCTCCGTTCAGCGGGCGGGGGATCGCATCCGTATCACCGCGCAGTTGATCGAGGCCGGGCGCGATCGCCACCTCTGGGCCCAGAGCTACGAGCGCGACTTCAAGGACGTCCTCGCGCTGCAGAGCGAGGTCGCCTCGGACATCGCGCGGCAGATCCAGATGCACGTGTCGCCCGGGCCGCGCGGCGGCGGCCCGCGCCGTCCGGTGAACCCGGCGGCCTTCGAACTCTATCTCCGGGGCCGCTATGAGTGGGCGAAGATGACGCCCGCCAGCATGACCGCGGCGGTGCAGCACTTCGAGAAGGCGCTGGCCCTCGATCCGGGCGACGCCCGCTACAGCAGCGGCATCGCCGACTCCTACCTCGCTATGGTGCAGGTGCTCGAGACCGTGCCGAGCCGGGAAGGGATGGCGAAGGTGAAGGAGTACGCGCGCCGCGCGCTCGCGGCCGACGAGAACTCGGCGGAGGCGCACGCGTCGATGGGCGCCGCCCTCTACTTCGGCGACTGGGACGCGGCCGGCGCCGAGCGGGAATTGAAGCGCGCGATCGAACTGAACCCCGGCTACTCGACGGCCCGCCTGGTCTACTCGGTCCTGCTCACGACGCAGGCGCGCGTCGACGAGGCGCTCGAGCAGGATCGGCTGGCCATGCAGTCCGACCCGCTCTCGGTCTTCATCCACTGGAACGCGGTCGGCACCCTCCTCTCGGCGCGCCGGTTCGCGGAAGCCTCGGCGCTCGCCGATCGCACCTTCGAGCTCGATCCCACGTCGCCGCTCTCGCAGTCGGGACTCGTTCGCGTGCGCGAGATGCGGGGGGACTATCCCGGCGCGTTGATGTATCTGAAGAAATACATGCCCAAGGAGTTCGGCGGCGCGGAACTCGTCGCGAAAGCCGAGAAGGCCTACGCGGCGGACGGTCCGACCGGATACTGGAAGGCGCTCCTCGACCACCATTCCGCGCATCGGGTCGGTCCAGCGGCATCGCCCACGCGGCTCGCCATGCTCGCGGCCGGGGCGGGTGAGAAGAAGCGGGCGATCGACTACCTGGAAGCGGCCTACGCCCAGCACCTCTCCGACGTCCTCTTCCTCCGCGTCGAACCCTGCTGGGATCCGCTTCGCACGGAGCCGCGATTCCAGGCGCTCGTCGCGCGGGTGGAAGGACGCTCATGACAACCGCCCGGGCGCCGCGCTAGAATTCGCGCACTGGAACGCACCCCCGTTCCGCCG
>DASTSZ010000212.1:0-11915 GCA_035760425.1 Candidatus Eiseniibacteriota bacterium
CACGTGCAGGCGAAGGGCCGGAAGGGTCTCCTACTCAACTCGCCGCACGAGCCCTTCGCGCGGCTCGAGTGCGCGAAGTGCCACGGCACCGACAAGCGGGGCGTGCCGATCGCGCAGGGAACGGCCCTCTGCTTCCAGTGCCACGAGACCGCGAAGGCGTGGCTCGCGAAGCCGGTCGTGCATCAGCCGCTGAAGACCGACCGCGCCTGCCTCTCCTGCCACGGCGCGCACGGCGGATCGGCCGCGCCGGTTCTCCGCCGCGAGGCCGACAAGCTCTGCATGAGCTGCCACGGCAATCAGCTCTTCAAGGGGAAGGTGCGCCACGCCGCCCTCGACGACGGCTGCGCCTCCTGCCACGAGCCGCACGCCGGCACGCGGCCGAAGCTCCTCAAGAACGACGTGAACTCGCTCTGCCAGGGCTGCCACGACGACCTGACGAAGCACGCGCACCGGACGAGCGGCGGCAAGGACCCGCGCACGGGCCAGCCGCTGACCTGCGTCGGCTGCCACTCGCCGCACACGTCGGATCTACCCTCGCTCCTCCCCTACGAGGCGAAGCGGGAACTCTGCCTGCAGTGCCACGATCCGACGATGACGGGGCCGAAGGGCCGCTAGCGGCGTGGAGGGGGCGGCTCCGGGCGAGCCGTCGCGGTCAGCGGAGTTGAATCAGCGGAACTGGATCAGCGGAGACGTACGATCTTCTGCGAGGCGACTTCCCCGTCGCGCGTGCGCACGGAGACGAAGTAGATCCCCGCCGGCGCCGGACGCCCATATCGGTCGCGACCGTCCCAGCGCGCGGGGTGATCCCCCGGAACGCGGAAACTCTCGTCGAGCATCACCACTTCCCGACCTCGCACGTCGTAGACCGCCACGCGCACCGAAGCCTGTTGCTCCAAGTGGAAGGTGAAGTCGGTCGCCGCGCGGAACGGATTCGGCCGCCCCGCCGAGAGCCACGCCCGCGGCGTGATCGTCAGGGGACGGAGCCCGTTCCACTTCGCGATGCCGACGGAGGGCTTCCCGCCGGCTTCGTAGAACGGTCCGGCGAAGTAGAAGGCATCCTGGGTCGCCGCGATTGAGATCGGGGGCCCAGAGTACCTGAGCGGACTGACTCCGAGATCGATCGGAGACCACTCGAGACCGTCCCACGTCGCCGCGAAGGTGGTTTCATTGGCGCCGGTCAGTTGGAACTCCCCGACCACGACGAGCGCGCCGGTCGTTGCCTTCATACCCGTGACTCGCCCGAGAATTCCGGGAACGGGTCGCCACTCGCGCCCATCCCACGCCGCGATCGCGGCACCATTGAAGGGTGGATACGGGCAGCGCGCGGAGACGAGAAGTCGCCCACCGAAGCTCTCCGCGACCCACGCCCTCGGATCGCCGCAGGCTCCGAGCCCGTAGCCGAGCGCTCGCCAGACGGTTCCGTCCCATTCGGCGACGCCGGCGGCCGCGACGCCGCCGATCGACGTGAATTCGCCGACGGCGATCAGGCGTCCACGGTAGGACGTCAGTCGAGTGGCGCCGTAGGAATAATAGGGGGTCCCCACGTCGCCGATCGCCTCCCACCGTCCGGCGGTGCGGCGGACGATTTGCGGCTTCGGCCCGCCCGGGTAGCCGCCCGGCAGCGCGGCGTAGAGCGTCCCCTCGACGGAGACGAGGGCCGTCGGCGACTCCATGAGCGAGTCGAGCCCCGACCACGTCGCGCCGTCGAACTCCACGACCCTGTACGTCTCGTACGGACTCGGCTCGATCCCGTTGAAATACCCCGCGAGCCACAACTTCTGGCCCTCCACCGCGAGCGTACGAGGGTACGCGTACCCCGGTAGCGGCGGGGCGAAAGACTCCCACTTCGATCCATTCCAGGTCGCGAGCGAACCCAATGCGCGGGGACCGGCGGCGCCCCCGGTGTAGAGTTCGTACCCGGACGCGAGGACCCAATGCTTGTACGACGCGAGAGTGGCATCGCTCGAGGGGGTGCCGTATCGCGTGACGATCCCGTTCATCTCATCCGACCAAGCCTCGAACCCGTGCCAGTCCTCGCCGTCCCATCGCGCCACGCGGTAGGCCTTCGGAGCCCCACCACCGGGAGAGGCGATTGCGAAATCGCCGCCCGCGAAGAGGTCGTTCCCCTCCGCGTGCAGGGCCATGATCGTTCCTTCGAATCCTTGAATCGCCGGTCCTTCGGTGCTGCCGCTCCAAATTCGAATCCCGTTCCAAGTCGCGATCGCCAGCGAGCCGCCGAATGACTCGAGTGCGAAGACGGGATCGAGCGGCGCGACCGCGATCGTGTCCCACGCCGACCCGTTCCACGCGGCAAGGCCCGACGTCGAGACGTTTCCCGCAAGGGCGAAGTAGCCGCCCGCGTAGAGCCGACCATCGAAGCTCGCCAGCGCCGTGACCAATGCGTTTTGATAGGGCGGATTGGAGAGCCCGTCGGCGAGCGGGCGCCACTCGGCGCCCGTCCATTCGGCGACCGCCGAGGCCGCGACACCTCCCGCCTCCGTGAAGTTACCCCCCGCGAATAGCGAGCCGGCATGCGCGGAGATCGAGTAGACCGAGCCGCCGACTCCGGCGCCGAGTGAGTCCCATTGCGCCCCATCCCAGCGGAGGACACCCCGCCATCCGGGGTGGTCGGCGAAGAAGAATTGTCCGCCGACATAGAGCGCGTCCTCGTGCACACGCATCGCAAGGACATAGGTGGAGTAGTAGCTCAACTCGGGAACGGGGAACGGGAGCGACGTCCAGGTCGTTCCGTTCCAGGCGGCGACGCCGCTCGCGGGCGCATTACCCGCGCGACGGAAGGTCCCCCCGACGATCAACGAGTCGCCGAGCACGGCCAAGGCGCGAACGGCCCCGTCGACTCCTGCTCCGAGCGCCGCCCACGTCGCTCCATCCCATCGTGCGATTCCGGAGGCGGCGATGCCGCCGATATGAGCGAAACTCCCTCCCACGATCAGGTCGCCGCGGTAGCGGGTCATCGCGACAATCTGACCGTCGGTGACCGGGAAGGAGAATTGGCCGCTCCAGAGCGCGTCCCCCGCCCGGGGCGCCTCGGTGGCGCCACCGGCGAAGCGCGTCGCCTCCGTGGATCGATCGACCGCGAGCCAGGACGGGACCGGCGTCGCGCCGCCGGGTCGACCACCCGGAACCGCGCGTCCGTCGAGGAACCACGGATCGTGCGACGCGCCGAGGGTCGGCGTTGCGATCGAGAGCGACGCGAGGAGGCAAAGGAAGGGAGGAACACACCGGCGCATCCCATAAGGGTACGCCCGCGCACCCCCTCTCACAACGCTCGTCGGGGGCTACAAAAGTGGGGTGCCGGACGGATCCGACACCCCACGAAACAGCCGAGGAAGGCTTACCGCTTGCGGCGGGCGCGAAGCGCGAGCCCGAGGCCCATGGCGCCCGCGGCGAAGAGCGGCCACATGGCCGGCTCCGGCACACGGGTCGTCGACCCCGTCACCGCGGCGGCGTGCTTCGAGGTGAACTCCATCGAGATGAGTCGGGCGCTCAAGCCGCTGCCGCTCACGAACGACGTCGACGAGGTCGAGACGCCGACGTAATAGCTCTGGCTCGTGTTGCCCGTGATGTCGCGGCTGAACGACTCGAAGAGGTTGGACGTGTCGTCCTTCCCCTTGCCGTTGATCTGCGCCGTGATCTTGTCGGGTTCGATGGCGACGATCTCGCTCGAGACCTGCGTCCAATCCTTCCCGTTGTTGGAGAGCCAGAGCGAAAGCGATTTGAGATCCGCCTTCGTGGCCGACTGGCCGCCCTTGCTGCCGTTGTCGCCCGAGTTGCCGGCGCCGGTCGGCGAGCCGCCCTTGTCGGTCCCCTTCTCGTTCGACTTCCCCTTCCCGTTGCCCTTCGACGGCGGAACGAATTCGGACTCCGGCGGCGAACTCGGATTGTCGAGCGAACCGACCGGGTCCTTGATCTTCAATTCCACGAGGATGGGCGCCGCCGAGGAAGACGCGGCGAGTCCAAGCATGAAGCAGAGCGCGGCGAGACCGATGGAGAAACGACGACGCATCTGTGACCCCCCACAGAATGGTGCGATACGCGAGGTGCGGGATGAACAGCGCGTGTATTGTTCGCGATTTTGAACACTCGGCGCAAGCGTGATTCGCGATTTCGCTAGGAAAGTAGCTTCGATTCCATCGTGATCGCGGCATTCAACGCGCGCGATACGACACAACCGGATTTTGCACCCTCCGCGAGTTTGGAAAATTCTTCCGGTTTGATGCCGGGCACTTTCGCGACGAGCGTCAAATGCGACGCGGTGATCGTGAATCCGGCTTCGAGCTTCTCGAGCGTCACCTTCGCGGTCGTCTCGATCCGCTCCGCCGTGTGCCCGGCGGTCTGGAGCTGCAGCGAGAGCGCCATGGAAAAACATGCCGCATGCGCCCCGGCGATCAGCTCTTCGGGGTTCGTGGCGGGTTCGGACTCGAATCGGGAGCGGAAGGAGTACGGGGATTCGCGAAGGACGCCGCTCTCGGTGGAGACGGTGCCGCTACCTTCGCGGAGGTTGCCTTTCCAGACGGCCGAGCCGGATCGGATCATGGGAGTCTCCTCGGTTGGACGCAAAAAGAACGGAACGGCCCATTCTCGCAAATTCGGGCCGTTCCGTGCATTTCCGTTGGGGGCTCCCGCGTCGAGCCAAGCGACGTAGGATTTGTCCTATGCTGTGTAGGATTTGACTTACTTCGTCATCACCAGCTTCAGTACGTCGCTCGCCAAGAGTTCGCCCATCTCGCCGGTGATCGAAGCCTTCGCGAAGTAGATCCCGGAGGGCGCCTTTCCGCGCGCCGACGATCCGTCCCACGTCACCGCATGCGATCCGGCCGAGTAACGCCCGTTCGCGAGGCTCGCCACCAATTCGCCACGCACGTTGAAGAGGCGGATCTCGACGCGGCCCGGCTGCGCGAGCGCGAATCGGATCGTCGTCGAGGGATTGAACGGATTCGGCGACGCGTCCTGGATCATGCGCACCGCCTGCCCCGGCGGATTTCCCGTGTTCACCTGCGCGAATCCGTAACCGACGAATCGGCGCCCTCGAACGTTGGAGTAGGCGGTCACCTCGCACGGTACGAGACGGTTCACGAGTCCGAGGCTGATAAGGCGCTCCTCGACGGCCCGGCGGCTCAAATTCATCTGGAAC
Organism: Candidatus Eiseniibacteriota bacterium; assembly: GCA_035760425.1. Lineage (GTDB taxonomy): Bacteria > Eisenbacteria > RBG-16-71-46 > SZUA-252 > SZUA-252 > SZUA-252. The sequence goes on from DASTSZ010000212.1 coordinate 5,156, forward strand.
GCGTACCGTCCCGACTTCACGACGTTGTCGACCGCGGTGGCGGGGTCGCCGTTCACGGGCGACGTGGGCGCCTGCATGCCGATGAACGTCGGGCTCAGGAGAATGTTGTTCCGGTTCTTGACGCCCTCGGTGCCGGGCGGTATGCCGCCGCCGTGATCGGGCAGATCGACCTGGGCGCGATACCCGAACGCCTCGGTCTCCGCGGGCATCGTCACCGTCACGACGACGGTCTTGCCCTTGCTGCCGAGGCCGAGCGTCGTCGGATTGACGTCCACGCCGAGCGTGAGCGGCGCGAGGCAGGTGATCCAACTGCCGCGCCAAATGCCCAGACCGAAGTTGGCCGCTTGGCTCGAGGCGAGGAAGAGATGGTACGGAACGGGGTCGAGCGACATGTTCGTCAGCCGCGAAACGTCGGGGTCGGAGTCGCCGGTGCCGTCGAGGTAGATGTCGCACTTCGACTGGCTCGCGACGTCGAGACGCCAGATGTCGGCGTTTTGCTGGCCGTCTTCGTCCTGCGGCGCTTCGTAGTAGATGGTGTTTCCGTCGGGCGCCCAGCAGGGATTCCGGTGACCCACCGTGGCGAAGTTCAATTCCGCCAGGCGGACGCTCGAGTCGTCCAAGTCGACGATTTCGAGGATGTCGGCGCCGAACTTCCCGGTCACGTAGACGATCTGATTTCCGGGTCCCCACGAGGGCGTCGCCTCGGAGGTTCGATCGTCGGTCGTCGCCCGCGTCGGCGTCCCGACCGTCCGAGACGCCGCGTCCACGGACACGGTGAGAATGTCGACCGTGGGACCGAGCAGGTTCGACGAGTAGGCGATGGCGTCGCCGGCCGGGCTCCAGGAAGGATTCCGATTTCGGAGACCTTCGCCGCCGGCCGCGATCAGGAGCGGCTCGCCCACCGGGGTCGCCGCGACGGCCGAGTTCTCGCTCAGCATGAACTCCTGGACGTAGATCTCGCTCTTCGTGAGGAGCGGATCGGTCTTCACGTACGCGAGGTACTTCCCGTCGGGACTCCAGGCCGGGTCCGCGTAGGAGACGGCGCCCGTCGCGTCGACGAGGAGCGGGCGGCGCGCGTCGAGCACATCGGCGAGGCGCAACCCGGCTTGGTCGAGATTGCGGCCGAGCCAAATGCCGCGAGCGGTCTCGCGTCCCACGACGGTGCTGCGAGTGGAGAACGCGTACCAATATTCGACGTTCGCGTGGCCGCCGGTCGGCGCGTAGACGCCGGGGCGAAGACTCGGTTGCTCGCAGCCGTTCGGGAGCCCCGCGTTGAACGCGGTGCCGATGGTGAGATAGTCCCAGACGCCGCGCAGCGAGGCATGCGCGTGGCGCGGCGCGATCGAAAGGGCGAGCGCGAGGGATAGGGCGGTGCGCAGGATTCGATTCATGCTTCCGTCTCCTCTCCGACGATGAGCAGGCGGCTTCCGGGGTTGGAAGACGGCCGCGAGATCGGAACAACCGGACCATTGCGGGAGCGCGGGGGACGGTTTCTGTAAGTTCGCTACTTATATAGTATTACGAGAAGATTGTCAAGGAGAATGGAAGTTTGGCGTCGCACTTTCGGGAGAGTCTGCCCGGGGCAGGGATCGAACCTGCATGGGGTTACCCCCAGGAGATTTTAAGTCTCCTGCGTCTGGCCAATTCCGCCACCCGGGCGCAGCACTATATCGATCCGGAAGGAGTCGTCGCCGCGCCCGCCTCGACCGCGCCGCTCGGCGTTGCCCCGGCGCCGGCCGGCGCCGATCCGATGCGCGCGCCGCCCCCCGGATCGTGCTCGTCCTCCACCTCGCCGATCAACTCCTCGACGATGTCTTCGAGCGTGATGATCCCGATCGCCTCGCCCGCCTCGTCGTTCACAATCGCCATTTGCCGGCGGAGTCGGCGGAATTCCTTGAGCTGCTCCGCGGTCGATCGTTCGGCCGGCGCCCAGGTCGCCTCGATCATCGCGTCCTCCAGATTCACGAGGCCGCTCGTGGCGTAGATGGCGAAGAGGTCCTTCGAGTTCACGATGCCCACGACGCGGGTCCGTTCGCCGTCGTAGACCGGGAACCGCGTATGCACGCTGTCCTGCAGCGCGACGAGGATCTGTTCGGGCTGCATCCGGTACTCGAGCATGGTGGCGTTCGCGAGCGGGAGCATCGCCTCCCCCACCCGCTTCTCCGGCAGGCGGAAGGCGTTCTTCAGGAGTTCCGCCTGGTCCTTCGACATCTTCCCCGCCTCGCTCACGTCCTCCACGAGCAATTGGAGTTCCTGCACGGAGTGGAGATGCGAGGCGTGCGCGGCCGGGCGGAACCCGAGGAGCCGGACGAGGCCGTTCCCCGCGCCGTTCATCGTGGAGATGAAGGGACGAAAGACCCGCTCGAACGCGAGGAGCGGCGCCGCCACGCGGAGCGCGACCACGTCGGGAATGCGAAGCGCGATCGTCTTCGGGGCGAGCTCGCCGACGACGACGTGAAGGAACGTGATGCAGAGGAACGCGATCGCGGTCGCCACACCGTGCGCGGCGAGCGGCTCCCAGCGCTCGGGAATGAACCGAAGCCACGGCTCGAGAATTCGCGCGAGGCCCGGCTCGCCGACCCAGCCGAGCGCGAGGCTCATCATCGTGATCCCGAGCTGCGTCGCCGCGATGGTGTCGTCGATGCGCCGCGTGGCCTCCTCGGCCGAGGCGATTCCCGCGACCTTCTTCGCGGCGAGTTCCTCGAGCCGCGTCCGCCGAACCGTGACGAGCGAGAACTCCGCGGCGACGAAGAACGCGTTGCCCAGGACCAGAATGGGAATGAAGAGGATCTGGAGACTCGTGGTGAGCGTGGTCCAGAACGATTCCATGGAGTCCGGGCCGGGCGGGGTTAGGCGAGCGCGGCGGTGAGGACGGCGACGGCGTCGCCTTGGTCCTCGAACCGCACCGGGACGTTCCACGCGGGGCTCGCGGGAACGCAGACGCCTTGCCCTTCATGGCAATAGGCGAAGGAAACCTGCACGCGGAGATCGGCCGCGCCCTGGGGTTGCGCCGGGAGTTCGAAGGCGAGGGGCCACGCCGCGCCGAGGAGCGTGCGCTGCAGCAGAACGTCGCCGCCGCGGCTGACGCGGACGCTGGCCGGCGCTTCCTCGCTCGCATGGGCGCCCGCCGGCAATTCGACGGCGAGACTCCATTGCGTGGCGCGATTCGCGAGGAGACGCGTGGGACCGGCGGCGATCGCGCCCGGGAGCCCGGCCGCCTCGCCGCGCGACTCCGCCTCCGTCGACATCGGCGCCTCGAGGCCCTCGATCGTCACCTCGCGCCACGCGCCCGTCGCGAGATCGACGCGCACGACGCGATGGTTGTTCGTGTCGGCGACGTAGAGGACGCCGTCCGCGGCGTGGAGTCCGCCCGGCTCGAAGAGCGCGAGCGCGTCGCCGCGGTCGGTGCCCGGCCTGCCGTCGCCGTGGAGCGTGCGGATCGTCCGGGTCTCGGGGTCGAGCTCCTTGATCTTGTGGTTGTACGTGTCGGCGACGAGGATCTTCGAGCCGGACGTCGTCACGCCGAGCGGATGCTGCAGGCGCGCGCGCTTCGCGTCGCCGTCGACATCGCCGAAGTCGAAGAGACCGCGGCCCACGAGCGTCTCGACTTGCTCCGACGCGAGATCGATGCGCCGCACGGCGCTCACCTCGCTGTCCGCGAAGTAGAGGTGGTTTCCGAGGAGCGCGAGTCCCGAAGGCTGCGCGAGCGCCGCCGACTCGGCGGGACCGTCGACGAGATTCTCCCGCCCGCTCCCGGCCCACGCGCGGCAGAGCCCCATCGGAAGATCGAGGCGCCAGATCTGATGCGGCCCGGCCATGGCGATGTAGCAGGTGCTCCCCTCGACCGCGAGATCCCAGGGCGAATTGAGGCCCTGCGCCGTGCCGCGCTTCCCGCCGGAGCGGTCGTACGACTGCTCGCCCGTTCCCGCGACGGTGCGGACATCGAATCGCTCGGTGTCGACGGCGCGGATGAGGTGATTCTCCGTGTCCGCCACGAGGAGCGTCTCGCCCAGGAGGGCGAGGCCCTGCGGATGGTGAAAGGCCGCGTCCCCCGCCGGACCGTCGTCGCGTCCCACGCGCCCGCTTCCGACCGTCGCGACCAGGCGCGATCGGCCCGAGGCGTCGGGAAGGGTCGTGACGACGATGCGGCTGTGGTTCGAATCGGCGATGTAGAGCCTCCCGCCGGCGCGGTCGGCGAGCACCTTGCCGGGGAACGCGAGTCCGCTCGCGGCGCGCACGGACTCCTCGCGCTCGATGCGGAGAGGGCCCGGCGCGGCGATGCCGGCGGCCTTTGCGTCGGCGAGGGCCTTCCCGATCGCCTCGTCGAGCGCGGCGCGATTCCCCTCCCCCGCCACGGCGCCGATCACGCGTCCGTCGGCGCCGACCAGGACGAGCGTCGGCCACGACCGCACGGTGTATTCGCTCCAGAGCGACATCCCTTCGTCGACGACGACGGGATGGTGGATCTCGTAGCGGCCGATGGCGGCGCGGATGGTCTGGCGACTCCCCTCGTTCTCGAACTTCGCGCTATGGACCCCGATCACGACGAACGGCTCCCGGGCGTACTTCGCCTCCAAGTAGGCGAGATCGGGAAGGACGTGCATGCAATTGATGCAGCAGTAGGTCCAAAAGTCGAGGAGGACGACCTGGCCCTTCAGCTCATTGGAGAAGGTGAGGGGGCGGTCGGTGTTCAACCAGGCGAACTCGGGCTTCAATTCCGGGGCCCGGGGGTGTGCGCTCATGGAGCGTAGGGTAGCCCATTTGGGCCGGCTTTGCAGGGTCCGTCTCTCCCGTCTCCAACGCCTGCGGGCGCCCATCCTTGGGACTGGCCGCCGTCGGCCCAAGGCGTCATAATGAAAGGTCTTATGGGCAATCGGATTGACTCGGAGCTGGTGATCGTCGGAGCGGGCATCGCCGGGCTCACGCTCGCCCGCTCGCTTCGAGAGCGAGGCATCGCCTCGACCATCCTCGAGCGTTCCCGTGGGGTCGGCGGACGCTGCGCGACGCGGCGAATCGACGACTGGCCGGTCGACCACGGTCTCCCGTTCCTCCATGGCCGCGACCCCTCGTTCCTTTCGGCGCTCGACGCCGTGGGCGGCGCGACCCCGATCGAGGGCTGGCCGGCGCGCCGCGCGGGCGGCGGGCTACCCTGCCAGCCGGAAGCCTTCGACGGAGCCGATCGCCTGCTCGCGTTCCGCGAGGGTCTCACGCGCTTTCCGAAACACCTCGCGCGAGGCGCCTCCATTCGGCTGGGCGCGAACGTGACCGCCATCCGCGCCGCCAAGGAGGGGCCGCGACTCGTCGCGACCCTCGAGAGCGGCGAGTCGATGGAGTCGAGCCACGTCGTCTTGACGCTTCCGGCGCCGCGCGCGCTCCGGCTGCTGGACGAGCTGTTCGACGAATCCCCGGCCGCGGCCGCGGTTCGCCCGCTCGTGGAATCGATCCGTACGATCCCCTGCCTCACCGTGATCGCGGTCTACGGCGACGACGCCCCGGCCCCCGAGTGGGACGTCCTCTACCCCGTGTCGAGCACCATGGTGCACGCCGTCGTCCACGACACCACGAAGCGGGCCCCCGGCGCGCCGCGCACGCTCGTCGTTCAAGGGCGGCCCCGCTTCTCCCGCGAGTATTCGGACGCGCCCGCTCCGGAGTGGGCCAAGGAACTCCTCTGGGAAGCCGGCGAATTCGCGGGCTCCTGGGTGGAGCGCCCGCGGCTGCGCCAGGAGCACGTCTGGCGCCACGCGCGGGTCGACGCCGTGACCGAACTCAGCGCGCCGATCGCCATCCGGCTGGAGAACGGCGCGATCCTCGGGCTGTGCGGCGACGGCTTCGCCCCCGGCGGCGGCGCTCAGGGCGCCTTTCAATCGGGCCGATCCTTGGCCGCGCGCATCGAAATGCTTCGCGAGACGCCGGCCCGCGCCTCGTGAAAGGAGACTTCGTGCCCCTATCCCAGCAGCGCATCGACGAGATTCTGAAGCAGGAAGCGGATCACGATTGCCCCGGCGTCGGCGAAGCGAAGATCTGCGTGAAGATCGTGGCCATCGCGGACCTCCCGACGAGGTTCGGCCACTTCCAGATCGCGGCGTTCTGGAACAATCGCGACGCGAAAGAGCACGTCGCGATCCTCCACGGCGACGTCTTCGGCGGCGAGGACATACCGACCCGCGTCCACTCCGAGTGCCTCACGGGCGACGCCATCGGGTCGCTCCGCTGCGACTGCCGCGATCAGCTGGAGACCGCGCTCCGCCTCATCGCGGCCGAGGAACGGGGGCTCGTGCTCTACCTCCGGCAGGAAGGGCGCGGCATCGGACTCCTGAACAAGATCCGCGCGTACGGGCTCCAGGACAGGGGCCTCGACACAGTCGAGGCGAACGTCGCGCTCGGGTTCCGGGATGACGAACGGGAGTACTCGATCGCGGCCCACATGCTCTTCAGCCTCCGGGTGAAGTCGGTCCGGCTGATGACGAACAATCCCCGGAAGATCAACGATTTGGCCCGTTACGGAATCCAAATCACGGGGCGGAAACCTCACGTCATCCCGCCGAACCAGTACAATCGATTCTACCTGGAGACCAAGGCCCTCAAGTCGGGTCACTACATCGACTTCTCCGGGAAGCCTCACCTGGAGGAGCAGGGAGAGTCGGTCGTCGTGGAAGGAGGGATTCGTTGAATCGTGCCTGGTTTCGCGCCCTAGCCGGGTGGACGCTCGCGGCCGGTCTGACCGCCGCGGCGGCGGCTCCGGCCGCCGGGCAGCGGCTGA
>DASTSZ010000213.1:0-8584 GCA_035760425.1 Candidatus Eiseniibacteriota bacterium
AACGCCAGCGTCCCGCCGGGGTCGCGGTCGGTGCGGCCACCGACGAGGTCGCCGGCCTCGTCGGCGACCGGCTCGGAGCTGGTCGCGCGCCACCGCCGGTAGGACCAGCCGGCGCAGGCAAGAGCGGCGGCCGCCGCGGCGGCGGTCGCGGCCGCGCTCGCGCCCGCCGCGCCGGGAAGCGCCGCGATGCCGACCGTGACCGCAAGCGCGAGCGCCGCGCTCGGCACGAAGAGGAATCGCTCCGCGAGCAGCGCGCCCGAGAGGAGCTTCACGTAGCAGACGGGGAGGAGCGTGAGCGCGAAGAGCGCGAGAGGAAGGCTCCAGGGCGAGCGGCGGCGGAGCGTGATCCAGAGCCCGGCGCCGAGCGCGACGAGGGCCACGGCGCCGGCGACGAATGCCAGATCGGGCGTCTCCACCGGCGCGATCTCGTGCCGCGCCGAGAGCCGCACCGGCACGAGGAGGAGCGGCAGGTAGCGCGCCACGAGCGCGACGCTCGTGAAGAGCTGCGCCGCCGCGCCCTCCACCGGCGCGAGCCCCGGAATGGGGTGCGAGCCGAGCACCGAGAATCGAGCGACCAAGTAGACCGCGACCGCGGCCACCACCGCGCCCGACGCGCGCGCGAGATCGCCCGCCGCCAACTTCCGATCGCGCAGCCAGAGCGCGAGCACCAGGAGCGGCGCCCCGAAGAGCGCCACTTCCTTCGAGAAGAGCCCGGGCAGAAGGAGTGCGGCCGCCGGCGCGAGCTTCCACATCGGATTCGCGATCGAGGGCCCGAAGCGAACCGCCGCCCAGAGCGCCGCGAAGAGGAAAAGCGCCGCCTGCACGTCGGTCCGCCCCGAGACGAAGGCCACGCTCTCCGCGTGCGTCGGGTGGAGCGCGAAGAGGATCGTGCCGAGCGCCGCCGCCACCGGGCGCCCGGAGAGCCCCCAGGCGAAGAGCCAGAGGAAGAAGCAGGTCGCGGCGTAGAGCGCCACGTTCGTGAGGTGGAAGCCGCGCGGGTTCTCGCCCGAGGAGGCGCGATCCATCGCCAGCGTGTAGAGAACGGCGGGGCGGAAGTAGTTCCGCGTCATCGCCTCGTCCTTCAGGAACTGATCGAAGGGCGTGTTCCAGAGGCGCGCGACGTCGGCCGGGCCGCGCACGTCGAGCGTGGGTCCGATGAGATAGGCGTCGTCCCAGACGAATTGGTAGTCGAGCGTGCGGGCGTAGGGCAGCACGGCCGCGGCCACGACGAGAAAGGCGAGGAGCGGGAGGAGCCAGCGGGGCATGCGGGCCACGTTAGGGAGCGCGTGCCGACGGGGTCAACCTGAAAAGGCCCCGTCGCCGCACGCGCGCCGCGCGCGCGCCGCCGCCCCGCGCGCGTTGACGGCCGCCCGCCTCGGGGCTAGAGTGAGGCCTCACTTCAACCTGTTCCCCGAAAAGGCGACCCACGACGATGCTTCGAAGCATGACGGGCTACGGCCGCGGCGAAACCGTGGCCGAGGGACTCCGACTCACCGCCGAACTCCGTTCGGTGAATCACCGTTTCTGCGAACTCTCCGTGCGCCTGCCGCGCACGCTCGCGGCCTACGAGGCCGAGGCGCGAAAGATCGTCCAGGAGAAGATGACGCGCGGGAAGCTCTCGCTCATCGTGGCCTGGGGCAACGACGGCGCCGAGACCGAGGAGCCGGGCGGCACGCTCACGCTCGACCGGAAGACGGCCGACCGCTACCTCCAACTCTTGAACGAGGCGAAGAGCGCCTATCACCTGAAGGGCGACCTCGACGTGAACGCCTTCGTCGGGCTCTCGAACGTCTTCGTCTGGCAGGAGACGGCGCGAAATCCCGAGTTCTACCTGGGCCTCCTCCGCACCGTCGTGGAGCAGGCGACCGCCGACCTCCTCCGCATGAAGGAGCAGGAAGGCGCGCACTTGAAGAAGGACTTCGAGGAGCGCCTGGAGGGGCTTCGCTCCCGCGTCGCCACCGTGCGCGAGCGGGCGCCGCAGCGCGTGCGCGAGACGTTCGAGAAGACGCGCGAGCGGGTGAAGACGCTCCTGGAGGGACACGCGTTCCCCGAGGAGCGCGTGGTGCAGGAGATCGCGCTTCTCTCCGATCGCCTCGACTGCACCGAGGAGTGCGTGCGCCTCGAGGCGCACTGCGCGCAGTTCCGCCGCTACCTCGAAGAAGAGGCCACGCCGGGGCGGAAGCTCAACTTCCTCCTCCAGGAGATGAACCGCGAGATCAACACGATCGGCTCCAAGTCGAACGACGTCGCCATCGTGGAGCAGGTGGTCGAGGTGAAAGAGGAACTTGAGCGAATCCGGGAACAAGTCCAAAACATCGAGTGAGGACGAGGCCGTCCTCTCGGCCGGCTATCGCCGCTTCGTGATCGTCATCTCCGGCCCCTCGGGCGCGGGGAAGAGCACGTTCGTCCACGAACTCCTGCGGCTCCACGCCTCCGAACTCGTCTACTCCGTCTCCGCCACGAGCCGGCCTCGCCGCCCGCACGAGACGGAGGGCGTCGATTACTTCTTCCTCGACCGCGACGACTTCCGCGCGCGCATCGAGCGAAGCGAGTTCGTGGAGTGGGCCGAAGTGCACGGCGAGATGTACGGCACGCTCCGCGCGCAGATCGACCAGTCGCTCGCGGCGGGGAAGAACGTGCTGCTCGACATCGACGTCCAGGGCGGGCGCGCCGTGCGGCGCATCTATCCCGACGGCGTCTTCATCTTCATCCTCCCGCCGTCCTTGGCGCGGTTGGAAGAGCGGCTCCGCGGGCGCGGCACCGACAGCGAGGAGCGGATCCGCCTTCGCCTCGACAACGCCCGCCGCGAGATCGGCCTGGCGCACGAATACGACTACGCGGTGGTGAACGACGACTGGGATGCCGCGGCCAGGAAAGTCGACGCCATCGTGGTGGCCGAAACGGCCCGCGCGAAGCGGCTGATCCGGACCCGGACCGAGGGCTAGCCCCGGCGCCGCGGGCGGGCTCCGACCCTCCGCCGTAAGCCGAACCGACCGAGGAAGTTGCGCCGCCCGGCAGTATCCCCTGGAAGGGACCCCCGCGAGCGCCGTATACTCACCGTTTCCCGTGGCCCAGACCCGCCGTCAGGCGGGGTTACGCCCGCCCGGATATGGCGCCGCGGCCGAATCCCAGCAAGGAGGATGCACGTTGGACAATCCGAACAATCCCGCGCTTCGCTCGGGCAACATCAAGAACAAGTACGAGTTGATCATCGTCGCGGCCAAGGAAGCTCGCCGTCTGAACGAGCTTTCGCGCCAGACCGGCCTCGACCTCGGCGGCAAGGTGACGAACATCGCCCTCGAAGAGACGCAGAAGGGCCATGTCCTCTTCCGGTACGGCCCCGACCTCGACGCGCCGGAACCCGAAGCCGAGCCGCTTCCCGAGTCGCCGGAGTAACTAGGCCGTGACGGACCGGCCGGCGTCCCTTCGCGGCGCGCGCATCCTGCTCGGCATCACCGGCGGGGTCGCGGCCTACAAGGCGCCCGAGCTGGTCCGCGCCCTCGGCAAGGAGGGCGCCGTCGTCTCGGTCTTGATGACGAAGCACGCCACGCGCTTCGCCACCCCCGACGCGCTTCACGCCGTCACGCGCGGGCTGGTCCTCACCGATCTCTTCGAACCCGCGGCTCTCACCGACGGGCCGTGGTTCCCCGACACGCCGAAGTCGCCGCTCGCCTACGCCCACATCGGCATGGCGCGCGAGGCCGACTTGGTCCTGATCGCCCCCGCGACCGCGAACCTCCTCGCCAAACTCGCCCACGGCCTCGCCGACGATCTCCTTTCGACGGCGCTCGTCGCCACGCGCGCGCCGATCGTGATCGCGCCGGCCATGAACACGGCCATGTGGGAGCACCCGGCGGTGCAGGCGAACGTGGCGACCCTGAAGGGGCGCGGCGTCCACTTCGTGGGGCCGGAGGCGGGGGAGTTGGCGGACGGGGAGAACGGGATGGGGCGGATGGCCATGCTCGAGCTGATCGTGAGCGCGTGCGTGGCGGTTCGGGGTGGGAAGGTTCGGGCGGGTGGCATGGATGCGGCGGGTGCGCGCGCCGGTGCTGCCGCCGCCGCGAAGGCGCCGTTGCGGGGCCGCACGATCGTGGTGACCGCGGGCGGCACCGAAGAGGCGATCGACCCGGTGCGCGTGATCACCAACCGGAGCAGCGGGAAGATGGGCTTCGCGATCGCCGAGGAGGCGCGGGCGCTCGGCGCGCGCGTGACCTTGGTGACCGCGCGGACCACCGCGCCGGCCCCCGCGGGGATCGAGATCGTCGAAGGGATGACCGTCGCCGCCATGCGCGACGCGGTCCTCGAGGCGATGAAGAGCGCGGACGCGCTCGTGATGGCGGCGGCGGTGAGCGATTTCGCGCCCGTGAAGACGGCGAAATCGAAGCTCCCGCGCAAGGCCGGCGGGCTCACGCTCGAACTGGCGGCGACGCCCGACATCCTGAGCGACGTGCGGAAGCGATTCCCCAAGAAGGTCCTTGTCGGGTTCGCGCTGGAGACAGAAAATGCGACCGACAACCTCGCTCGCGGCCGAGAGAAACTGAAGCGAAAGGGCCTGGACCTGATCGCCGTGAACAACCCGCTCCGCAAAGGCTCCGAGTTCGGCTCCGACCGAAACGACGTGACGCTCCTGGCCGCCAAGGGAGCGGCCGTGCCGTTCGGACTCCGCCCCAAGCGCGAGATCGCCCGCGAAATCCTTCTCCGAGTCGCCGCCGCACTCAACGGCAAGCGTTGACGTGGGCGACCTCCGGGAGGACGCGAGGGCGGTGGCGCGCGAGGCGAGGGCGATCTTGGAGCGGGAACGGGGGCGGTTGAAGTTCACGGAGGCGGGCGCGAGCGCCGCGACGGTTCCGGCGGCCGCGCCGGCCAAGCGTTCGGCCCCGGCCGCAGCCCCGGCCCCGGCCCCGGCGCGCGCGACGGCCGTCCCGGCCGCAGCGCCGGCAGCGCCCGCAGCCACAGCCGCAGTCGCCGGCGCCGAAACCCTCTCCCTCCCCGGCTTCGAGCCCCCTCGCGCGGTCGTTCAGCCGCCGCTTCCGCCTCCGGGCGCCCCGATCGTCGAAGTCCCGCTCGAGCCCCGCGCCGATCTCCCGCGCGACCTCGAGGCGCTCCGGGCGCTCGTTTCGACCTGCGAGAAGTGCGGGCTCTGCAAGACGCGCACCCAGACCGTATTCTCCGACGGGACCCCGCTCGCGAAACTGATGTTCGTGGGCGAGGCGCCGGGGCGCGACGAAGATCTCCGCGGCGTGCCGTTCGTCGGGCGCGCGGGGCAACTCCTCGACAAGATGATCGCCGCGATCGAGATGAAGCGCGAGGAGGTCTACATCTGCAACGTCCTCAAGTGCCGGCCTCCCGACAACCGGACGCCGGCGCCCGAGGAAGTGGCCGAGTGCCGCCCCTACCTGGAGCAGCAGGTCGCGCTCGTCCGCCCGGTCGTCATCTGCGCGCTCGGGCTCTCGGCGGTGCAGGCGCTCCTCGAAACGAAAGCGACGATGGGCTCGATGCGCGGAAAGACGTTTTCGTTCCGCGGCATTCCGCTCATTCCGACGTATCATCCGGCCGCGCTCCTCCGGAACCCGGGGCTCAAGCGCGACTCGTGGATCGATCTTCAGCGCGTGCGCGATCTCGTACGTTCGGTCGGTTAGGGGGAGACATCGTGGACAGCCCGCGCCGCATCATGAATCCGAAGTGGGACCGGCCCCCCGAGCCGAAACTCGGGCAGGAAGTCGGCCGCGTTCCGCCCCACTCCGAGGACGCCGAGAAGGCGGTCCTGGGATCGATGCTCGCCTCGCCCGAGGCGGTCACCGCCGCCATCCAGTTGCTCAGCGCCGACAACTTCTACGATCCGCGCCACGCGAAGATCTGGCGCGCCATGACGGAGATGTTCGAGGCGAGCATCCCGATCGACCTCGTGACCGTCTCCGACATTCTGAAGAAGAAGAACGATTTCGAGACGGTGGGCGGCTTCAGTTACCTCACGTCGCTCGACCAGTACGTGACGCACGCGGGCAACATCGAGTCGCACGCGAAGATCGTGCTGGAGAAGGCGACGCTTCGCCGGATGATCGAAGTGAGCCGCGGAATCGTGGACGCCGCCTACGAGCAAAAGGAAGAGGCGCGCGTCATCCTCGACAGCGCCGAGCAGCGCGTCTTCGAGATCGCGAACGACCAGTTGCGCTCCGGCATCGTCTCCATGAACAAGCTCGTGCTCCAGGGCTTCACCGCCATCGAGGAGTACCGCCAGCGGAAGGTGCACGTCACCGGCACGCCCACCGGCTACTACGATCTCGACGAATTGACGGCCGGCTTCCAGAAGTCGGACTTCATCGTCATCGCCGGCCGCCCCTCGATGGGCAAGACGTCCTTCGCGCTCAACATCGCGGAGAACGTGGCGGTGCGCGCGAAACCGAAGGACCGCCGCCCGGTCGGTGTGTTCAGCCTCGAAATGTCGAAGGAGTCGCTCGTCCAGCGCATGCTCTGCTCGCTGGCGCGGGTCGACATCCACAAGATCCGCCGCGGTTACGCGAGCGCCGACGAGTACCGCCGCCTCCAGAACTCCGCGGCGCAGCTCCACGACGCCCCGATCTTCATCGACGACACGGCGGCCATCACGATCCTCGAGATGCGCGCGAAGGCGCGGCGCCTCACCGCCAGCGAGGGGCAGCTCGGCATGATCATCGTCGACTACCTCCAGATGGTGCGCGGGCCCGAGAACTCCGAGAACCGCACGCAGGAGATCTCGCTCATCTCCCGATCGCTGAAGGCGCTCGCGAAGGAACTCGCCACGCCGGTCGTCGCGCTCTCGCAGTTGTCGCGAGCCGTCGAGACGCGCGGCGGCACCAAGCGCCCCATGCTTTCCGACCTCCGCGAGTCGGGCGCCATCGAGCAGGACGCCGACGTGGTGCTCTTCGTCTACCGCCCCGAGGTCTACGAGACCGAGCCGGAGAAGAAGGACGGCAAGGCCGAGATCATCATCGCCAAGCAGCGTAACGGCCCCATCGGCACCGTCGATCTCGCGTTCCTGAGCGAGTGCACGCGCTTCGAGTCGCTCCGCGAATTGCCGCCCAGTGGCCCGCCGCCCGGATTCCAGGGCGGAGGCCAGGGCGCGCCACGCCAGGATCCGCCGCAACGGTGACCGAAGACGCCATCCGCCCCACACTCGCCGAGCGCTGGCCGCTGCGCACGATCCTCGGCGCGCTGGCGGACACGGGCGAGGTGTTCATCCTGGCGGGGCAAGTCATTCGCGAGCTGCCCTTCGGACTCCGGAAGCTCGGACTCGTCGTGAACCAGATGGCGGCCATCGGCATCGGCTCCATCCCCCTCACGCTCATCGTCGCGCTCTTCACGGGCGCCGTGACCGCCGTGCAGGCGGCCTACCAGATGCAGGATTACGTGCCGATGGTCTATCTCGGCACGGTCATCGGGAAGTCGGTCGTCATCGAACTCGGGCCCGTGCTGACCGCCATCGTGGTCGGCGGGCGCGTGGGCGCCTCCGTCGCGGCCGAACTCGGAACGATGCGCGTCACCGAGCAGGTCGACGCCATGGAGACGATGGGGATCAGCCCCATTCGCTACCTCGTGGTGCCGCGCTTCCTGGCCGCCACGATCATGCTCCCGATTCTCACGATCTTCGCCGACGTCGTCGCCATCTTCGGCAGTTACCTGGTCGCGACCGCCACGCTCGACATCACGTCGCACACGTTCACGAGCGGGCTGAAGATGTACTTCAAGATGCAGGACGTCTTCTCCGGCATCTTGAAGGCCTTCTTCTTCGGGCAGATCATCGCGATGATGGGCTGCTTCTACGGCTTGAAGAGCGAAGGCGGCGCCGAGGGCGTGGGGCTCGCGACGACGAAGGCGGTCGTGGCGTCGTGCGTCTTGATCCTGGTCGTCGACTATCTCCTGGCCTCGTTCCTCTTCCGGGTGCTCTTTGCCTGATCTCGCGGGAGTGCCCGGTTACGAAGGAAGCCCGGCGATCGTGTCGAACGCCGCCATCGAGTTCATCGACGTCTGGAAGCGGCTCGGGAAGAAGGAAGTCCTGCGGGGCGTCACGCTCTCGGTGCCGCGCGGCGAGTCGCTCGTCATCATCGGGCGAAGCGGGACCGGAAAGTCGGTGCTCTTGAAGCACGCCATCGGGGTGTTGGACCCCGACCGCGGCACCGTGCGGGTGAACGGGCTCGACGTGTCGCAGTTGAAGGACCGCGAGCTGTTCGAGCTGCGGGAGGGGATGGGGATGCTCTTCCAGGCCGGGGCCCTGTTCGACTCGATGACCATCGGGGAGAACGTGGGGCTCGCGCTCCGGGAGCACACGCCGATGCCGGAGAAGCAGGTCGAGATCGTGGTCGCGGAGAAACTGGCCCTGGTGGGGCTCGCGGGGACCGAATCGCAGCGGCCCTCCGCGCTGTCGGGCGGGATGCGGAAGCGCGCCGCCCTGGCCCGCGCCCTGGCCATGAATCCGAAGATCATGCTCTACGACGAACCGACCACCGGGCTCGACCCGATCACCTCGGACGTCATCAACCGGCTGATCCGGCAATTGCAGCAGCGGCTGAAGATCGCGTCGATCGCCGTGACGCACGACATGCGAAGC
>DASTSZ010000214.1:0-10967 GCA_035760425.1 Candidatus Eiseniibacteriota bacterium
ACGCCGACGTGCACGCGCACGCCAGCGGTTTCGCGACGGGGTTGTTGCTCGGAGCGTTCCTGCCGCCGCACCCGCGCGTTCCGCGTCTCGCCGAAGCCGATCCGCTCCGCGACGACGAACCCGAGTGAGCGCGGCGTCCGCGCGCCGAGGTCAGTCCTTCTTGCTCCAGGGCGGCGTGATGCCGTTCATGCGCGCATAGGCGATCAGCTGCCCGAGGTGCTCGTGCGCGTGCGACGCGGTGACGAAGAGGATCTCGCGCTTCGACGCCTCCCCGAGGAACCACTTCACGTTGGTGTCCAAGTCGCCGTCGGTCATCCCGTTCGCGACCGACTTCGCGTGCTCCATCGACTTCTTCAGCGCCGCGATGACCTCTTCCTTCTTGGTCGTCGACGTCTCGAAGGTCTTCAGGTCGATTCCCTCCGGGATCTTGGCGCCCGTGAAGCTCGTGAGGAAGTAGTTGCCGCCCGCCGCGTGGAGGAAGGCCTCGCTGAAGGAGCGCACGCCCTCGGCCGGACGCCACGTGTACTTCTCGGCGGGAACGGCCTGCGCGAGCTGCAAGATCTTGTCGCCGGCCGCGTCGAGATTCCGGGCGAACTCGGCCTGAATGCGTCCGGCGGCGGGCTTGGCCACGGCCTTCGCGGCGTCGGATTGGGCGTATGCCGAACCGGCGGTGAGCAGCGCGGCGACGGCGAGGAGGGTGAGGAAACGCTTCATCGATGGCTCCCTGGCTGAAAGAGATGGAGATTCCCGCGAGCGCGGGGGTTCGAGATCGAGTCTAACGGAGAGCGCCCCGGCTCGGCTACCGACGCCGCGAGGCGCGTGATAGACTTTCGACGCTTCGAGCGGGATCTTCGCCGCCTCGTGACTCGCGAGGGTCCTCCCGCCGCCCCCGTACGATTCCGGTCCGACAGGAGGAATGCCTCGACGTGCGATCGATCCGATGGTCCCTGTGCCTCGCCGCCGCGCTGATCGTCTCGGGCGCGGCCTTCGTCTCCGAGTCCGCCTTCGCCGAATCGCGCCCGCGCGACGTGATGAACGCCGCCGAACTCGAGCTGGCGATCCAGAAGCTCCGCGTGCTCGGGAGCGTGCTCTACATCGCCGCGCACCCCGACGACGAGAACACCGCCTTCATTACCTATCTCGAGAGCGACCGCCTCGCGCGCGTCGGCTATCTCTCGATGACGCGCGGGAGCGGCGGGCAGAATCTGATCGGCCCGGAGGTCGGCGAGGCGCTCGGCGTCATCCGCACGCAGGAACTCCTCGCGGCGCGCGCCATCGACGGCGCGGAGCAGTACTTCACGCGCGCGGTCGACTTCGGCTTCTCGAAGAGCGCGGACGAGACGATGACGTTCTGGGGACGTGAGGCCGTTCTCGCCGACGTCGTCTGGACGATCCGCACGTTCCGTCCCGACGTCATCCTGACGCGGTTCCCGCTCGACGCGCGAGGCGGTCACGGGCATCACCAGGCCTCGGCCCTCCTCGCGAAGGAGGCGTTCGCGGCGGCGGCCGATCCGAAGCGCTTCCCGGAGCAGTTGCGAAACACGGCGCCGTGGCGCGCGAAGCGAATCCTCTGGAATGCGTTTCGCCCCGACACGGGGAAGCGCGACCCGGCGCTCCCGCCGCTCCTCACCGTCGATCTCGGCGCCTACAACGCGCTCCTCGGGAAGAGCTACACCGAACTCTCGGCCGCGAGCCGGAGCATGCACAAGAGCCAGGGCTTCGGCGCCGCGGAACGCCGAGGACCGGTGCCGAACTTCCTCGAACTCCTCGACGGCGATCCGGCGGCGAAGGACCTCTTCGACGGCGTGACGACCGGATGGTCGCGCATCCCGGGCGGCGCCGCCGTCGACGCGATCCTCGCCGAGGCGGCGTCGACGTTCGACCCGAACGAGCCCTCGCGCATCGTGCCGACCCTGATCCGCGCCCGCGCCGCCATGCGCGCGCTCGGCGCCGATCCGTGGGTGGAGGTGAAGCGGCGCGAGCTGGACGATGTGATCCGCTCCTGCGCCGGGCTCTGGCTCGAGGCGATGGCGACGCGGCCCTATGCGCTCGCGGGCGGCTCCGTGCCGATCACGCTCTCCGCGCTTCGGCGCAGCGAGACGCCGGTCACGCTCGCGTCGGTCTCGATCCCAGGCGCGACGATCGTCCGCGACGCGGCCGACTCCACGAGGACCCTCTCGAATCGGGCGCTCGCGCGAAACGTCTCCCTGGACGGCGCGGCCGCCGCGACGTTACCGGCGAACGCGGTCCTCTCGCAGCCGCATTGGCTTCGAAAGCGGCCCGGCCCGGGCGCCTACCAGGTGCGCGCCGCGGGCGCGACCGACCCGGTGGAGAAGGAGTGGCCCGGCGAGGCGGAGAACCGCCCTGCGCTCACGGCCCGCTTCGACGTCGAGATCGGCGGCGAGCGGATTCCCTACGACGTCCCGGTCCTCTATCGCTGGACGGATCGCGTGGCGGGCGAACGGTACCGGCCGCTCGAGGTCGTTCCGCCCGTGACGCTCCGGCTCGACCGCGGCGTCTATCTCTTCGCGGCGCCCGCGCCGCGCGAGGTGCGCGTCGTGCTCGAGTCGCCCGGTCCCGCGGTCTCGGGTTCGGTGCGGCTCCATCTCCCCGCGGGGTGGCAATCGACTCCCGCCGAGACGACGCTCGCCGTCGCGGGCGCCGACGCGCCGGCGACGGCCCGGTTCTGGGTGCGGCCGGGCGAACGCGCCGCATCGGGCCCTCTCACCGCGTCGATGACGGTCGCGGGCGTTCGCTACGACCGCGGCCGCACGGTCATCGACTATCCGCACATCCCGGTGACGACGCTCTTCCCGCCGGCCGAGGCGCACCTCGTTCGCGCCGACGTGCGGACGGCGGGCGCGCGCGTCGCCTACGTCATGGGCTCCGGCGACGAAGTCCCCGCCGCGCTCGAGGAGATGGGCTACCGCGTCACGTTCCTGACCGACGACGAGATCGAGTCGGGCGCGCTCGCCGGGTTCGACGCCGCGGTCGTCGGCATCCGCGCTTACAACACGCGTCCCCGACTCCGCGCGCTCCAGCCGCGCTTCTTCGATTTCGTGCGCGCCGGCGGAACGATGGTCGTTCAGTACAACACGGTGGAGGAGTCGCTCCAGGACAAGCTCGGCCCCTATCCCTTCAAGATCTCGCGCGATCGCGTCACGGTCGAAGGAGCGCCGGTGCGATTCCTCAAGGCGGACCATCCGCTCCTTCGCGCGCCGAACCGGATCGCCGCCGCCGATTTCGACGGCTGGGTGCAGGAGCGGGGCCTCTACTTCGCCAACCCATGGGACGCGGCCTACGAGCCGGTGCTCTCCATGAACGACCCGGGCGAAGGCGCGATGGACGGCAGCGTCCTCTACGCGCGCGTCGGGAAGGGCGCGTACGTCTACACCGGCATCTCCTGGTTCCGACAGTTGCCGGCGGGCGTTCCCGGCGCGTACCGGCTCTTCGCGAATCTCGTGGCGGGCGGGAAGGAATGAGCCGCGGTCCCGGGTCCGATTCCGGCCGCGACGATGCTCCGGGCCCACGCCGCGACGACGAGAATGAGCGCGCGCCCTACCTCGGGCGCTGGTCGCTCCTCTACGCCTTCGTCTTCCTGAATCTCGTCGCCCTCATCGCCCTCTTCACCTGGTTCACGCGCCTCTTCGAATGAGCGGACTCGACTGGATCGTCCTCGCCGCCTCGTTAGTCGGGATCGTCCTCTACGGCGTCTGGAAAGGGCGGGGGAACCGCGACCTCGGCGGCTATCTCCTGGCCGACCGGACGATGAACTGGCCGACGATCACGCTCTCGATCATGGCGACGCAGGCGAGCGCCATCACGTTCCTCTCGACGCCGGGGCAGGCCTACGCGGACGGGATGCGGTTCATCCAGTTCTACTTCGGCCTGCCGCTCGCCATGATCGTGCTGGCGGTCACCGCCGTGCCGATCTATCACCGGCTCAAGGTCTACACCGCCTACGAGTACCTCGAGCGCCGGTTCGACGCGAAGACCCGCACGCTCGCCGCCTCGCTCTTCCTCGTGCAGCGCGGACTCGCGGCGGGGCTCACGATCTACGCGCCGGCCATCATCCTCTCCGTGCTCCTCGGCTGGAACATCCACCT
Source organism: Candidatus Eiseniibacteriota bacterium (assembly GCA_035760425.1). Taxonomy (GTDB): domain Bacteria; phylum Eisenbacteria; class RBG-16-71-46; order SZUA-252; family SZUA-252; genus SZUA-252. The sequence goes on from DASTSZ010000214.1 coordinate 4,107, forward strand.
CACGAATCTGGCGCTCGGCGCGCTCGTCGTGATCTACACCGCCTCGGGTGGCGCGAAGGCGGTGAGCCACACGCAATTCCTCCAGATGGTGGTCATCTTCTTCGGCTTCGGCGTCGCGTTGGTCTACATCCTCGGCTCGCTGCCGGAGGGGATCTCGCTCCTCGACGCGGCCGTCGTGGCGGGGAAGATGGGGAAGTTGAACGCCGTCGACTACTCGTTCGATCTCACGAACCGGTACAACTTCTGGTCGGGCCTGATCGGCGGGTTCTTCGTGGCGCTCTCCTACTTCGGCACCGACCAGTCGCAGGTGGGCCGCTACCTGACGGGGAAGTCGGTCGCGGAGAGCCGCGTCGGGTTGCTCGCGAACGGGATCGTGAAGATCCCGATGCAGTTCGCGATCCTCTTCCTCGGCGCGATGGTCTTCGTCTTCTACCTCTTCGCCGCGCCGCCGGTCTTCTTCAACCCGGTCGAGGTATCGCGGGTCCGCGCCGGCGCTCAGGGCGAGGCGTTCCGGAAGGTCGAGACGCGCTACGAGGCCGCCGGAGAGGTCCGCATGGAGCGCGCGCGCGACCTGGTGGCCGCGCATCGGGCGGGGGACGATGCGGCCGTCGATCGCGCGGCGATCCGCCTCCGGGAGGCGGATCAGGGGACGCAGGCGATTCGCGCGGAGGCGGTGACGATGATCAAGGCGGGCGCGCCCGACGCGCAGGCGAGCGACACCAACTACGTCTTCCTGAGCTTCGTGCTCCGCCACCTGCCGGTCGGCATCGTGGGGCTCGTGCTCGCGGCGATCTTCGCCGCCTCGATGTCGTCCACGTCGGCGGAACTGAACGCGCTCTCGTCCACCACGTCGGTCGACTTCTACAAGCGGTACGTGGAGCGCCCCGACCCGCGGGGCGCCGAGACGGCCGGGCGGCGCGAGGTCTGGGTCTCGAAGGGCGCGACTGTCTTCTGGGGCCTCTTCGCCATCGCGTTCGCGGAGTACGCGAGCCGGCTCGGCTCGCTCATCGAGGCGGTGAACATCCTCGGATCCCTCGTCTACGGCACGATCCTCGGAATCTTCCTCGTGGCGTTCTATCTGAAGCGGGTGCGGGGGACGGCGGTCTTCGCGGCGGCGCTCGTGGCCGAGGTCGCGGTGGTGGCCTGCTTCCTCTTCACGAAGATCTCGTTTCTCTGGTACAACGTCGTCGGCTGCCTCGGCGTGGTGATCCTCGCGCTGCTCCTCTCCGCCTTCCAAACGAAGACGCCCGCGCCGGCGACGGCCCGGGCCTAGGCGATGGCTCGCCGGCCGGACCGCGCCCGGGCGCGGGCGCTGTCGTTACCTCGTGCGACGGGGCGTGCTTAGCTCTTCTTCCCCTTCCACTCCGTCAGCTTGTCCTCGGTCGGCTTCATGTTCGGCTTGTTCGGGTCGTCCTTGCCGACCTTCAGCGCCTTCTCCGCCGTCGCGATCGCTTCCTTCGACTTGCCCGCCTTCATCTTCATGTCGGCGAGGAGGCTCAGGTTCGCGTAGGTCTCCTTCACGGCGACCGACTGCTCCTCCCACTTCATCGCCTCGTCCATGTTGAAGTCGGCGTTGAAGCAGAACTGGGCCGCGCGATGGAGGGTCTGCCAGTCGTCGGCCTTCCGCTCCGCCAGCGCGGCGCGGATGTTCGCCATGGCCTTCTCGTTCGTGTTCACCTGCACCGGGACCGAGATCGCGAGCTTCTCCCAGCGGACGACGAGGTCGCCGCCCGACGGCGTGAGATTCTCGAATCCGATCGTCATCCACTCCTGATTCGGCGCGTCCTGCGGCTTCGCCTTCACGCGAAGCGCGTCCTTCTCTGGCGTGTACTCGTTCGAGCCCCACGCGCCCTTCGCGTTGCTGAAGATCACGTCCCACTCGCCCTCGTTCGGGAGCGTGTAGAAGGTGTACGTCCCGGCGGCGAGCGTCTTGCCGCCGATGGTGACGGCGTCCGAGCACTCGAACGTCGTCGCTTCGTTCGCGCCGGTGCGCCAGATCTCGCCGTAGGGAACGAGTCCGCCCCAGATCTTCCGGCCCTTCACGCCGGGCCGGCTGTAGGTGAGGGTGAAATCGGTGAGGCCGATCGTCTGCGAGACCTTGGCGTTCGGGCTCACGCGGGGGAGCGTCAGTTCGGCGCGGGCGATCCCGGCGGCGCCCGAGGCGAGAACGAGGCAGAGCGACGCCGCCGTGGCGGCGCGAAGGGTGGAACGAATCATCGTGGAGAATCCTCCCAGACGAGAGTTGGTCGAACCGCGGGGCGTGGCCGCCGCGGCGCGTGAAGAGGGCCAAGACGGCCGGTGGAACGTGCCACGATTGTAGCAGGCCCCGTAGGGGTCGGTGACGCCGGCGCGATTCGCGGCGTTCGCATGGACGGGGCGGTCGGTGGTAAGGTGATGAAGGGCCGAACGCCCCGCCTCATCGTCCCCCGACGCTCGTCCGCCCCGCCGGCACCCAGGAGCCTCCATGCGTCGTTCGCTCGCGCGCCTCTCGCTTTGGATCGGCCTCATTCTTTGCGGCGCGGCGGCCGCCGGAAACCCGCGCGAGGCGATTCCGCCCGGCTACTTCGTCGACTCGACGGAGTTGGCGGCGCCCGCGCTCGTCGCGTCGGATCAATCCGACGGCGACTTCACCTGCGTCGTGCGCCGAAGCGCTCCCGACTCGACGGCCGCGCGACTTCTCGCCGTGGCCGAGTCCTGCTTCCCGCCTCGCGATCGGCTCATCGGCATCGCCGCCGAGAAGGGCTACGAACTCGGCGCGGATACCGCGGGCGTCGCGCTCTGGTGGTGCGACGGTCCGGGGATTCGGCGCATTCCCTACGCCGTCACGGCGGCCGCCGTCCGCCACTACCGCGAGATCACGGAGGACCTCCGGGCCGAGCGGCGCTGGCCTGCGGAATCGGCGCGGCCCTTCACCTCCGCCTTCCAATACCAGGCGTCGATCGTGCGACGAGTGCCACGCTCGATCGCGGGCGAGGCGGTTCAAGCCCGTTGGATCGCCACGATGCGGCTCACCTGGACCTTCGACGACGGCACATTCGTTCCCACCGTCAAGGCGTGGCGGGCCGTGACGCTGAACGACCAGGGAGAGATTCTCTCGATCGAGGGAGACGGCAAGGCGACGACGAGCGTGGCGCTCTCGCCTCACCGAGGGATCGGGCGCGCCGGTCAGCGGCTGCGTTGAGGGGCGGCGCGCCCGGCGCCGCCCCCGCGTTCGATATCTAGGCGCCGAAGATCACCTGGGTGGCGCGTCGCCACGCCTCGTCCCAGGTCGTTCCTTCGGCGATCGCGAAATTGAGAGACGAATAGCCGATGCGATGAACTCGCGTCGCGTCCTTCGCCGATTCCACCGACCCGCCCGCCGGCACGAACTGCACGACCCAGGCCGATAGCCCGAGGCGCTGCGCGCGTTGGCGTGCCTCCTTCAGCGTCATTTCTGGTTCCTCCTTGGTTCGAGCGATTGAAACCCGACCGGAGGCATTGCAGCCGACGTGCCAACCGTCCGCGGGCGCGTCGGCGGGGCCGTGACTTTGCCCGCAGCTGAGCCTGGCGGCTCGGGTTGCGATTCGTCCGATTTCTCGCCGGACGCGGACGGCGATCGGTGCTGGGGTGAGTGGATTTCGTCACACCTGACGCCGAGGCGGGGCGAATGAAGAAAAGCTGCATCCGTGCTACAATTCTCGCATCCCCAACCCTGCCGGCAGCCGGAACCGGAGCCCGATTGCGCACCCGCTGCCACGTCCCCGTTCGTGTTCGTTCGATCTCGCCGCGATGGTGGGCGCTCGCCGTCCTGGTCGCCTCATCGTGGTGCGCGCCGGCGATCCTCGGCGCCGCCGCCCCGACGCTCGAGACTGCCATCGCGCGCCCATCGCCCGGCCATCCCGTCGCCGCCGAGACACGCCTCATCGTGAAACTCCGCGAAGCGGCCGACGCGCGTGACGGAGCGTCCGTCGCGAGGCCGCGCTCGCTCGAATTCGACCGGCTGATGCGCCGCTACGGCCTTGCCGCCGCGGACCCCGTGCTTCCCGCTCGCTCACCGCGCGCCCGGCGTCCGCGTTCCCCGCACGCACGCGCCCGGCTCGAGCACTACCTCGTCCTCCGCGCGCCGCGCGCCTTCGATGTCGCCGCCGCCGCGGAGGCGTTTCGATCGCTGCCCGAGGTCGAACTCGCCGAACCCGACTACGCCGTCTCGCAGGCGGGCGCGAGCGCCAACCCGACCACCTCGCTCCCCGACGATCCGGGCTTCGCCACCTATCAGTGGGGATTTCGAAATACGGGCGACCAGACCACCGATCCCGCCAGCCTGCCGCGCGTCATCGGCGCCGACATCCACGCGACCGACGCCTGGGCGGTGACGACGGGGGATCCGAGCGTCGTCGTGGCGGTCATCGACACTGGCATTCGAACGGACCACTCGGAATTCGCGGGCCGCATCTGGGTGAACGAGGACGAAGTTCCGGGGAACGGTCTGGACGACGACGGGAACGGTTACGTCGACGACGCGAACGGGTACAACTTCTACGGCGGCACGCCGAGCCCCTACGACGACGGCGGGCACGGAACCGCGTGCGCGAGCATCATCGCGGCGAACGCGAACAACGGCTCGCAGCTCGCGGGGCTCGATTGGTCCTGCCGGCTCATGCCGTTGAAGGTCCTCGCGGGCTCGGGGGGCGGATTGCTGAGCGCCGTGGCGGCCTCGCTCGTCTACGCCGCCGACAACGGCGCCGACGTCGCGAGCATGAGCCTCGGCGGCTACGGGTTGTCGTCGCTCTTGCGCGACGCGTGCGCCTACGCGCACGACGAAGGGGTCTTCCTCGCGGCCGCGATGATGAACGACAACTCCTCGCAGCCCGCGTATCCCGCCGCCTTCGACGCGTCGGTGACCGCGGTCGGCGGGTCGGACGCGGCCGACGACCGTTGCACGCTCCAGGTCGCGGGGTACGGGTCGAACTACGGGCCGCACATCGACGTCGTGGCGCCGGGCGTTTCGATTCCGGTGTTGGTCGCCGGCATCCCGGGCGGGATCGACGTGGGCGGCGGGACCTCCTTCTCGACGCCGATGGTCGCGGGGCTCGCCTCGCTGCTTCGCTCGGTGAACCCCGGCCTCGCGCCCGATCAGATCCGCGACGTCATCCGCTACTCCGCCGCCGATCAGGTGGGGCGCCCGTACGAGGACACGGCCGGCTTCGACGACTACCACGGATGGGGGCGCATCGACTGCGGGAAGGCCCTCGCGCTCGCGGCCAAGTCGGGGTTCCCGGCGATCGTCGCGCCGCCGCTGGTCCGCGGCGCCGAAGGGCTTCCGGTTCGATTCGACGTCGCGGCGACCGACCCCGACGGCGATCCCTTCGATTCGTTCCAAGCCGACCTGAGCCGCCTTCCCGAAGCCGCCGCCTTCACCGAGCGCGACGACCACGCCGGGGGCACGTTCGCGTGGGCGCCGAGCTACGCCGACGCCGGCGTCTACCCCGTCCGCTTTCGCGCGACGAACCCGTTCGAGGCCTCCGCGATCACGGAGATCGAGATCTTCGACGTGACCGACTTGCCGACCGTTTCGGCCCCCGGGTCGCTCACCGGCGAGGAGGGCGCGCCGCTCCAAGCGATCGTCACCGCGATCGACCCCGACGGGGATCCGCTCACGCGCCTCGCGAGCGGCCCGCTTCCGTCGGGCGCGACCTTCACCGTCGACCCGGACCAGGCGCGGGGCATCCTCGCCTGGACGCCGTCCCACGCGCAGGCGGGGAACTACGTCGTCACCTACACCGTGACGTCTCTCGATCCGGCGGGGCCGCTCGGCGAACCGCTGGAAGAGCGGGGGAGTGGACTCACGCGGATCCTGGTGCGCGAAGGGCCGCCGCAGCCTCCGGTGGTGACCGCGCCGGCCCGCGTCGACGGCGCGGAGGGCGCGCCGCTCTCGATCGATCTCGAAGCGTCCGACGCCGACGGGGATCCGATCACCTCGTTCTCGGCCGCGCCGCTTCCGACCGGCGCCACCTTCGCGGTGGGGGAGGGGAACCGAACCGCCATGCTCGCCTGGACGCCCGACTTCCAGCAGGCCGGGGCGTACGAAATCCGCATCACGGCCGAAAGCGCGCACCGCGCGGCCGGCGTGAGCGAACCCGTCGTCACCGAGTCGTCGGTCCTCCTGTCGATTGCCGTCGCCGAGACGCCGCGCGCGCCGACGGCGAACGCCGGCGGGCCCTACGCGGGCGTCGTCGGGATCCCGATCGCCTTCGACGGCACGGCCTCCTCCGACCCGGACGGAACGCCGCTCGCCGGCTACGTCTGGCGCTTCGGCGACGGCGCCACGGGCACGGGCGCCGCGCCCTCCCACGCCTATGCGACGGGAGGCGAATTCGCCGTCTCGCTCACCGTCAGCGACGGCGCGCTCGAAGCGACCGCCTCGGCGAGCGCCACGGTGATCGACCTCTTTCAAGCGCGTGCGTTTCCGGCGCCGCAGGATCGCGCCATCCGATTGCTCTCGGCGAAGCGCGACGCCTGCCTCTATCTGGAACCGGTCGACGGATCGTTCGAGATTGGCGCGATCGATCTCGCGTCGGTGTCGCTCCTCTCGGATGGGACCGGCGAGGTCGCGCGAATCGGCTCCGTGGCGGGGAAAGGTGCGACGTCGGGCGACGCCGATCGAAACGGCGTCGGGGATCTCGCCGTCTGCTTCGCGAAGAACGACCTGCGCCGCCTCTTCTCGTACCTCCACGCGGGTAAACAGCGGGTCCCGGTCGCGATCGAGGCGTCGCTCGTGTCGGGCGGCCGGATCCGCGCGGACCTCACGATCGAGGTCGTCGCCTCGGGCGGCGCGCTCGCGGCGACGATGACGCCGAACCCGCTCCGCGCCGGCGGCGTCCT
>DASTSZ010000215.1:0-4490 GCA_035760425.1 Candidatus Eiseniibacteriota bacterium
AATTCCGGGAGGCGCTACGCATCGACCCGAATCAATTCCAGGCGAAGGCGTGGCTCGCGGAAGTCATGGCCGCCCATCCCGAGCTGAAAGTGGAGGAGCCGGCGCCCACCGCCGCCGCGCCCTCGAACGGGAAGCCCGCGACGCCCAAGCCGGCCGAGCCCCCGAAGCCCCGCTAACCCTCACGAGACCTCCTTGCCGCGCCGGCGGATCGCGCGGCGATGGCCCGTTCGTAGACCCCCGCGAGTTCGTCCCGCACCCGTTCCCAGGTGAAGCGCCGCACGTGCTCGAGTCCCGCCTCGATCCGCGCGCGTCTCGTCGCCTCGTTCGAGAGCAATTCGACGGCGGCGTCCGCCATGGCGGCGGGATCCGTCGGGGCCACGAGGGAGGCGGTCACGCCGTCCCGCACGAGGTCGGGAATACCCCCGACGTTGCTGCTCACGACGGGCACGCCGCTCGCGAGCGATTCCAGAATCGAGATCGGCATGTTGTCGACGAGGCTCGGGTTCAGCATGAGATCGGCGCGCCCGAAGAGGTCGGCCATCTGGGCGTTGTCGAGCCGCCCGGTGAACTCCACGGCCTCGCGGATGCCGAGCGAATCGGCCAGCGCTTCGAGCGGCGCGCGCTCGGCGCCCGCGCCGGCGATGGAGATCCGCGCACGCGGGAAGCGCGCTCGCACGGTGGCGAACGCGCGAAGCGCCGTGTCGTTTCCGTAGATCGGCTCGAGGTGCCGCGCCACGATCAGGTGCGGCGCGGGGGGCGCGCCGTCGTCGCCGCGCGGACGTTCGGCGCGCCGGAAGCGCGCGAGATCGACCACGTTCGGGACGATCTCCGCGCGAAATCCGAAGTCGCGAAAGACCCGTTCGAGGAAGGGCGAGGGGACGACGACCGCGGCGCATCGCGCGAGCGTGGGGCGAACCCAGAAGCCCGCGCCGCGAAAGAACTCGGCCGCGCCGCCGCCCCGGTAGTTCACCACGGCGGGGAGGCCCCGCCACGACGCGATCCAGACCGCGGGCGCCGCGCCGAGGTGCCACGACCACCCCGAATTCGCCATCACGTGCATGACGTCGGCCCGGCCCGCGGCGCTCCAGAGCGCGCCGAGAAACGGAACGAGACGCGCGAGCGCGCGGACGACGGGCAGACGTCCGACCCAGCGCGGGCGGTAGGGCGCATTGACCGGAACGAGCGTGACGTCGGCGCCTTCGCTTCGGAGCAGCCGAACGAGCTGCGCGGTCTGATTCGCCATGCCGCCGTCGGGCGGCGGCACCGGACCGACCAGCAGAACGCGGCGACCTGCGAAACCGCCCATCAGGGACGCGCGGCGCGCGCCATGTCGTAGACGGCGCGGTAGCGTTCGACCACCGTCGGCCAGGAACGTTCGCGCTCCACGAAGGCGCGCGCTTCCCGCCTCAGCGCGGGAAACGTCTCCGGCGAACGGAGCAGTTCGACGACGCGGGCCGCGAGCGCGGCCGGATCCCCGGCCCGGAAGAGCACCCCGGTGGCGCCGTCGCGAACGAGTTCGCGATGGCCGCCGACGTCCGACGCCGCCACGAGCCGGCCCTGGGCCATCGCCTCGAGCGGCTTCAACGGCGTGACGAGGTCGGTCAAGCGCGTGGAGAGGCGCGGATAGACGAAGACGTCGATCAGGTCGTAGTAGCGGCCGATGTCGGCGTGCGGGACGCGTCCGAGGAAGCGGATGCGATCGCCGTGGGGCGTCGCCGCGGCCCGGGCGCGAAGTCGCTCGTCCTCCGGGCCGCCCCCGGCGAGGAGAACGCGCGCCGTCGGCATCGCCGCGACAATCGCCGGCATCGCCGCGATCAAGACCTCCAGACCTTCATAGTGATAGAACGAGCCGATGAATCCGATCACCGGGCCGCCGTCGAGCCCGAGCGAAGCGGCCAGCGCGGCATCGGGCGCGCTCGCCCCCGCGAAGCGCTCGAGGTCGACGGCGTTCGGGATGACCGTGACCCGCTCGGCGGGAATGCCGCGCGCCACGATGTCGCCCCGCAGTCCTTCGCAGATCGTCGTCACCGCGGCCGCGCGCCGAAGCGCGTCCGTCTCGAGCGCGCGCGTGGCGCGATAGCGCGGCCCCCAGGCGGTCGTCGTGCCGTGGTCGACGGCCGCGTCCTCCCAGAACGCGCGCACCTCGTAGACGACGGGGATGCCGAGCCGCCGCCCGACGGCGAGAGCCGGCCGCGCGTTCAAGACGGGCGAATGCGCGTGGAGGATGTCGGGCCGCGTCTCCCGCGCCAACGCCTCGAGGCGGCGCGCGACGTCCCGCATCTGGACGAGTTCGCGCAGCACCGGGAGGTCGAGCGGCCCGCCCGATCGCGGCGCCGTGCGGTGGAAGAGAAGACCGTCGACCGGCTCCGGATCGGCGGGAGACGCGCCCTGCTTCGGGCTCGTGAGGTGGATCGTCTCCCAGCCCATCTTCCGCTGCTCGCGCAGAATCGCGAGCGTGCGGAACGTGTATCCGCTGTGGAGCGGGATCGAGTGGTCGAGAACGTGGAGAATGCGCACGATCAGACTTGCACGGCGTCGTCGACCCGCGGGCGGAGCCCCCGGAGGCGCTGGAGGCTCGACTCGAACATGAGGAGCGACCAGAGCGGCGCGCTGAACTCCCGCACGCCCGATTGGTGCTGATCGACCATCCGCTCGATGGTCGTGAAGTTGAAGATGCCGAGTTCCCGCATGGAGGGGCCCAGGACCGCCTCGCGCACCCGCTCCCGGAGGGGACCGCGGAACCACGACGTCAGCGGGACGGCGAAGCCCATCTTGGGGCGGTAGAGGATGTCCGAGGGGAGGTAGGGCTCGAGCGCCTTCTTGAAGACGTACTTTCCCTCGTTTCCGCGGAGCTTCATGGTCGGCGGGAGCTTCGCCATCCATTCCACGAGCGGATGATCGAGCAGGGGAACCCGGACTTCGAGCGAATGCGCCATGCTGGCCCGGTCGACCTTCGTCAGGATGTCGCCGGCCAGGTAGGTCTTGATGTCGAGGTACTGCACCATCGAGAGGGGATTTTCCACCGGCGCGCGGCGGGCGTGGCGGCGGAGGACCTCGACCGCGTTGTAGCCCTGGAGGCCGCGCCGGAACGAGTCGCTGAAGAGCTCACGCCGCTGCGCGGTGCCGAAGAGCGACACGCTGTGGAAGTAGCCGTCGACCGAGTCGCGGGCGATGCCCTGAAACGTCGTCTTCGCGCGCAGGAAGCGAGGCGCCCAATCGGCTTTCGGGTAGACGCTCCCCATGAGTCCGAAGAGCGGCTGGCGAATCGCCGAGGGGAGGATCCGCCGCATGCGGTCCTCGTAGAGGTGCCAGCGGTAGCGGCGATACCCGGCGAGGTTCTCGTCGCCGCCGTCTCCCGAAAGCGCCACGATGACGCGCTTGCGGGCGAGGCCGCAGACCCGGTAGGTCGGAATGGCCGAGCTGTCGGCGAAGGGCTCGTCGTAGAGATGGGCGAGCTTCGAGACGAGGTCGAAGCTGTCGGAACTCACGCGCTCGACCTGGTGGCTGGTGCGGTAGCGCGTGGCCACGTCTTGGGCGAAGTCGGACTCGTCGAATCCCCGCTCGCCGAAGGCCATCGTGCAGGTGTTCACCGGATCGGGCGTGAGACCCGCCATCATCGCGACGACGGCGCTCGAATCGACGCCGCCGGAGAGAAACGCGCCGAGCGGGACTTCCGCGACCAGGCGGATGCGCACCGCCTCGCGCAGGCGTTCGATCAGCTCCTCGCCGATCTCCTGTTCCGAGCCGCGCACGCTCTCGGAGAAGGTGACGTCCCAGAACTCGTGCGGCTCCGGCACCGGTTCGCCGTGACGGATGGTGAGCGTGTGGCCCGGCGGAAGCTTCTTCACCTGCTTGAGAATCGTCCGCGGCTCCGGCACGTAGCCGTACGCGAAGTACTCCTCGATGGCGCAGGGGTCGAGTTCCGGAGAGACGTCGGGGTAGCAGAGGATCGACTTCATCTCCGACCCGAACAGGAACGTCCCGTCCGGCAGCAGGGCGTAGTGGAGCGGCTTCACGCCGAGGCGATCGCGCGCGAGGAAGAGCGTCCGGCGATCCATGTCCCACAGCGCGAAGACGAACATGCCGCGGAAGCGGTCGACGCAGCGCTCGCCCCACTCCTCCCACGCGTGCACCACGACCTCCGTGTCGCAGCGGGTCTTGAAGACGTGGCCGAGCGCCGTCAGTTCGTCGATGAGGCCGGGGAAGTTGTAGATCTCGCCGTTGTAGGTGACGACGACGCGCCCGTTCTCGTTGTAGAGCGGCTGGCGGCCGCCGGAGAGATCGATGATCGAGAGCCGGCGGTGGACGAACGCGAGCCCCGGCTCCTCGTGGAAGCCGAACGCGTCGGGACCGCGGTGATGGATGATGTCGCTCATCCTCTCGAGGAGCGGCTTGTCGAAGCGTCGGCGATCGCGGGTGTCCATGATGCCGGCAATTCCGCACATAGTCGGTTTCGGTCCTCGAGCGTGGGCGTGGGGTCGGGCCGCGTG
>DASTSZ010000216.1:0-21990 GCA_035760425.1 Candidatus Eiseniibacteriota bacterium
TCGGCGCCGTGGAACGGATCCTCGGCATCGACGTCCCCGAGCGCGCGCGCACGCTCCGCGTCATCCTGCTCGAGTTGATGCGCGTCTCCTCGCACCTCGTCTGGCTCGGCACGCACGCGCTCGACCTGGGCGCGATGAGCGTCTTCCTCTACTGCTTCCGCGAGCGGGAGAAGCTCCTCGACGTGAACGACATGGTGGCGGGCTCGCGCATGACGCCCTCTTACTTCCGCGTCGGCGGCTTCTATCAGGACGTGCCCGACACGTTCGTCCCGCACGTGCGGAAGTTCCTCGACGAGTTCCCGAAGGCGCTCGCCGAGTACCAGAACCTCCTGACGAAGAACCGGATCTGGATGCAGCGGACGATCGGCGTCGGCGTGCTGACGGGCGAACAGGCCGTCGGGCTCGGCTGCACGGGCGCGACGCTCCGCGGCTGCGGCATCAACTACGACGTGCGGAAGGCGAAGCCCTACCTCGGCTACGAGACCTACGACTTCGAGGTGCCGCTCGGGAAGAGCGGCGACGTCTACGACCGCTATCTCGTCCGCATCGAGGAGATGAAGCAGTCGCTCCGCATCATCCGCCAGGGCCTCGATCGCCTGAAGCCGGGCTCGGTGCGCTCCGACTATCCGTATCTCTTCCCGGCCAAGCGCGAGGACGTGAAGCGCGGCATGGAAGAGCTGATCTACCACTTCAAGATCATGTCCGAGGGATTCGCCGTGCCGGCGGGGGACGCCTACTTCTCCATCGAATCGCCGAAGGGCGAGCTCGGCTTCTACGTCGTCGGCGACGGCGGGCCGAAGCCCTACCGCGTGCACGTCCGCCCGCCTTCGTTCATCCATCTCATGTCGCTCGAGCCGATGGCCGTCGGCCGGCTCGTGAGCGACTTGATCGCCTGCATCGGCAGCATCGACATCGTGCTCGGGGAGGTCGACCGGTAACCATGAGCGGACCCAGCGGAGCGGTACTCACGAAGACCGTCCATCTGCCGAATTCCCACACCCTCGACGTCTACCGCCAGCACGGCGGCTACGAAGCCCTCGCCATCGCCCTGAAGAAGACCCCCGACGACATCATCGACATGGTGAAGCGCTCCGGCCTGCGCGGCCGCGGCGGCGCCGGCTTCCCGGCGGGTACGAAGTGGGGCTTCGTGCCGAAGAGCACCGACAAGCCGAAGTATCTCTGCGTGAACGCCGACGAGAGCGAGCCGGGCGCCTTCAAGGACCGCCTCATCTGCGCCAAGGATCCCCATCAGCTGATCGAGGGGACCCTCATCGGCGCCTTCGCCATCGGCGCGCACCGCTCGTACATCTACATCCGCGGCGAGTTCGCCGCGGAGGCGCGCATCCTCGACGCCGCCATCGCCGAAGCGCGGAAGGCGGGGCTCGTCGGGACGAACATCCTGAACTCCGGCTTCGACTGCGAAGTCACGGTCTACCGAGGCGCGGGCGCCTACATCTGCGGCGAGGAGACCGGCCTCATCGAGTCGATCGAGGGAAAGCGCGGCCAGCCGCGCCTGAAGCCGCCCTTCCCGGCCGTGGTCGGGCTCTTCGGCTGCCCCACGGTCGTGAACAACGTCGAGACGCTCGCCTGCGTGCCCCACATCGTGAAGCACGGATGGGAGTGGTTCGCCGGCATCGGCACCGAGCGGAACACCGGGCCGAAGCTCTACGGGCTCTCGGGCCACGTCGTGAGGCCGGGCGTCTACGAGGCGCCGATGGGCATCCCGCTCCGGAAGCTCATCGACGAGTTCGGCGGCGGCGTGCCGGGCGGACGTCCCATCAAGGCCGTCATCCCCGGCGGCGCCTCCTGTCCCGTGCTCCGCGGCGACGAGATCGACGTGCCGATGGACTTCGACAGCATGACGCGCGCGGGCTCGCTCTTCGGCACCGGCACGCCGGTGGTGATGGACGACACCTGCTGCATGGTGAAGGCCGCGTGGATCACGGCGCGCTTCTTCGCGCACGAATCGTGCGGGCAGTGCACGCCCTGCCGCGAAGGCGCGGGGTGGCTGCAGCGGCTCCTCTGGCGCATCGAGACGGGGCAGGGCGAGGAGAAGGACATCGACACGCTCCTCGCGGTCACCGATCAGATCGAGGGGAACACGATCTGCGCCCTGGGCGACGCGGCGGCCTGGCCGGCGCGCGGCTTCGCGAAGAAGTTCCGGGACGAATTCATCCAGCACATCCGCGAGAAGCGCTGCCCGCTGGGCGGCGGCTCGCTGAACTGAGGGAACGCCCATGGCGAACGTGACGCTGAAGATCGACGGCCGGACGGTGACGGTTCCGAAGGGGACCAACCTGGTGGACGCGGGGAAGACGGCCGGCGTGTTCACGCCGCACTTCTGCTACCACCCGGGCCTCCCGGTGGTGGGCGTCTGCCGCATCTGCCTCGTGGAGATCGAAGGACGGCCGAAACTCGTGGCCGGCTGCGCCACGCCCGCCGAGGAGGGGATGAGCGTCGTCACCCGCTCGGCGAAGGTGAAGGAAGCGCGCCGCGCCGTGATGGAATTCCTCCTGATCCACCATCCGCTCGACTGCCCCATGTGCGACAAGGGGGGCGAGTGCACGCTCCAGGACTACACGGTCGCCATGAGCGGGCCGGCCACGCGCTTCAAGTTCGAGAAGAACACGTGGCCCGAGGAGGACGTGGGCGGGAAGCTGATCCTGAACAAGAACCGCTGCATCCTCTGCCTCCGCTGCGTGAATCTCTGCAAGGACGTGGCGGGCGTCGAGGAGATCGCGGTGCTTGCGCGCGGCGAGGAGACCTACATCGGCACGATCGGCGACCGGAAGATCGAGAACGAGCTGGCCGGGAACATCGCCGACATCTGCCCCGTGGGCGCGCTCACGAGCAAGGACTTCCGCTTCAAGAGCCGTCCCTGGGAACTGAAGAACTCGCCCTCGGTCTGCACGCTCTGCTCCAAGGGGTGCAACACGATCGTCGGCTTCCATCCGCGTCGCGAGGAAGTCCTCCGCTTCACGGCGCGCGAGAACATGGACGTGAACCAGTGGTGGATCTGCGACCGCGGACGCGGGCAGTTCCACTCGATCCACGCGCCGAACCGCCTGAAGGCGCCGGCGCGGCGCGAGAACGGCGCCGTGAAGACGGTGCTCTGGCACGAGTCGTTCCCCGCCATCGCGGCGGCGCTGAAGAGCGTCCTCGCGAAGAGCGGCCCCGGCGCCGTCGGCGTCGTCGCCTCGGCGGAGCTGACGAACGAGGAGCTCTTCCTCGCGCGCACGATCTTCCGCGACAAGCTCGGCATCGTGAACTTCGACTTCCCGGCCCGGCCGCAGCCGCCGGTCGTCTATCCCAAGTTCACGATCGAAGGGGACAAGAATCCGAACACGCGCGGCGCCCGCGCGATCGGCGTGGCGCCCGGGCCGGGCGGCCGCTCCGTGCGGGACATGATCCAGGCGGCGGCCGAGGGCGAGATCCGCGCGCTCGTCTTCCTCCGCGGCGGCGATCTCGAGACCTTCGGCGACGCGGCGCTCGTGGCGCGCGCGCTCGACCGGGTGGAACTCCTCGTTGTCCTCGACACGCACGCCTCGCCCGTGAGCGAGAAGGCCCACTGGGTCCTGGCGGGCGCGTCGCACGTCGAGAAGGACGGCACCTACACGAATTCGCAAGGACGCGTGCAGCGCGTCCACCGGGTCTTCACGACCTCGCGCGAGATTCGCGAGGACTGGCGCGTGCTCCAGGAGCTCGGGCTCGCGCTCGGCGCCTGGACGGACCGCGCGTCGGAGGCGTCGGCGATCTTCGACCGCCTCGCCGCCTCGAATCCGGCGTTCCGCGGCCTCTCGCACGCATCGGTGGGGGAACTTGGTGCGCCGCTCGCCTCCGCGACGGCGGACGTCGCCGTGGGTTGATCCCGACCGACGCCGGCGGCTCCTCCTCGCGCTCCCCAAAACCGATCTCCACGTCCACCTCGACGGATCGCTCCGCCCGGAGTCGCTCCTCGAGATGGGGCGCGAGCAGGGGCTCCGGCTTCCGATCGACGACGCCGACGCGCTCGACGCGTTCCTCGATTCGCTGACGTCCGGCGTCAGCCTCCCCGAATACCTGAAGGCCTTCGACCTCACCCTCCGCGTGCTCCAGACGCGCGAGGCGCTCGTCCGCGCCGCGTTCGAGCTGGCGGAGGATTCCCACCGCGAGAACGTCCGTTACTTGGAGGTGCGCTACTGTCCGGCGCTGCATACCCGGCGCGGGCTCTCCATGGGCGACACGGTCGAGGCGGTGCAGCAGGGACTCCGGCGCGCGCGGACGCGGTACGGGATCGAGAGCGGCATCATCATCTGCGGCATCCGCCACAAGAGCCCGCGCCTCACGAACCGCCTGGCCGAAGTCGCCGTGGCCTACGCGGGGAAGGGCGTCGTGGCGTTCGATCTGGCGGGCGCCGAGCGCGACTTCCCGGCGAAGGCGCACAGCCGCGCGTTCCGGCTGGTGGCGAAGAACAACATGAACGTGACCGTCCACGCGGGCGAGGCGTTCGGTCCCGAGAGCATCGCGCAGGCGCTCCACTACTGCAGCGCGCACCGGATCGGCCACGGCACGCGGCTCGGCGAAAGCCGCGAGATCCTCGACTACGTGAACGACCACCGCATCCCGCTCGAGATGTGCCTCACGTCGAACATCCAGACCGGCGCGGTCCGCCGCGCGAGCGCCCACCCGTTTCTTCGCTACCTTCGCCGCGGGCTGCGCGTCACGCTGAACACCGACAACCGCCTCGTCTCCCGGACGACCATGACCCAGGAACTCGACCGGGCGGTGACGGCATTCAAGCTGACGCCGAACGACGTTCGGCACGTGCTCGTGAACGGATTCAAGTCGGCGTTCCTTCCCGTCGCGCGGAAGGCGGCCCTCCTGCGGGCCTCCCTCCGCGAGATGGACGCGCTCTTCCGCCACGCCGGCGTGCTTCCGCCCGAACGGGGGCCTGAAGTTCTCTGAGCCCTCCCGGAGCGGGGCGCATCCAAACGTCCGGCGGCGGGTTTTGGGCGCGCTCCTTGCGCCGTCCGGCAGGGGTCGTTAGACTCGTACGCCAAGCATCCACCGCCGTGCACCCGAGGATCACGCCATGAACCAGATGGGCCGCTCCGCCGGTCCCCGTCCCTCGCTCCCGAGCCGTCTGAGCCCCGTGCCGATCCTCCAGGTCGCCACCGGGTTCTGGGCGAGCCAGGCGCTCCTGACCGCCGTCGATCTCCGCGTCTTCACGATCCTCTTCCAGGGTCCGAAGAGCGCGGCCGAGGTCGCCGAGGCGGCCGGCGCCGACGTCGCCGCCATGGAGGCGCTCCTCGACGCGAACTGCGCCATCGGCTTCCTCCACCGGCAGAACGACCGCTACAAGAACGACGAAGTCGCGAACGCCTTCCTGGTGGAGAGCGTCCCCGGGAACTACGTCGAGATGGTCCGCTTCATGCGCGACCCGCTCTACCCGCTCTGGAGTTCGCTCCGCGAGCGCGTCCGCGGCGGCAGCGCCCCGACCGTGCCGCAGGGGAACGACGAACTCGAGATCGGCCTGGCGCGCGCCTTCCACACCGGCGGCTACGCCACCATGTCGCGCGTGGCCGAAGTGCTCGACCTCGAATTCAGCGACGTCTCGACCTTGATCGAGATCGGGAGCCACACCGGGCCCGGCACGCTCTGCCTCGCGCGCCGCTATCCGCAGCTCCAGGCGACGATCGTCGACCGGCCCGTCTTCCAAGCCGTGGCCGAGGAATACGTGAAGAGCATGAAGCTCGAGGATCGCGTCCGCTTCGTGGCCGGGGATCCCGACGCCGCGCAGCCGGGCGCGAACGCCGACCTCCTGCTCGTGCCGCACCACCTCTCGCGCCGCAGCCGCACCGCCATTCCGCTCATCCTGGCGGCGGCGCGGGCGTCGCTGCGGGACGGCGGCCACATCATCATCTCCGAGTTCCTCCTCGAGGACTCGCACGCGGAGCCCAAGGAAGCGGCCCTCTATCGCCTGAACGTGCTCGCGGCGTACGGCGCCGGGAACGCCGGCGCGCTCACGCGCGGCGAGCTGACGAAGTACCTCCAGGAGGCCGGCTTCACCGGCGTCGACATGGTGGGGCTTCCGATGTTCGGCATCACGGCCATCACGGCCACCAAGGCCTGAGCCGTGCGGGTCGAACGCCGTTCGGTGGGGCCGTTCGACAACAACCTCTACATCCTCTCCACGCCCGGATCGACCGACGCCATCGTGGTCGATCCCTGCGGCGACGAC
The DNA here is from genome assembly GCA_035760425.1 of Candidatus Eiseniibacteriota bacterium. Lineage (GTDB taxonomy): Bacteria > Eisenbacteria > RBG-16-71-46 > SZUA-252 > SZUA-252 > SZUA-252. The sequence continues at coordinate 6,221 of DASTSZ010000216.1, forward strand.
GGGGCCGTGCTGGAGGAACTCCGCCGCCGCGGCCTCCACGTGCGGCGCATCCTGCTCACGCACGGCCACATCGACCACATCCTTTCGGTGAAGGCGTACCGCGACGCGACCGGCGCGCCGGTCTGGATGCACCCCGGCGACCGGTGGTGGCTCGAGCGGGCGCCCGTGCAGGCCGCGACCTTCGAACTGCCCTGGAACGGCGGCTTCGAAGTCGACCACTGGATCGCCGCCGGCGAAGAGGTCGGCCTGCCGGGAATCGAGGCGCGCGCCGTCGAGACGCCGGGGCACTCGCCCGGCAGCGTGACCTTCGTGACGCCCGAGGGCCTGATCGCGGGGGACGTGCTCTTCGCGGGCTCCATCGGACGCAGCGACCTCCCCCTCTGCGAGCCCGAGGCGCTGATCCGCTCGGTGCGCGAGACCCTGTTCGCCTTTCCCGACGCGACGCCCGTCCACCCGGGGCACGGCCCTTCGACGACCATCGGAACCGAACGCCGGTCGAACCCCTTCGTCGGGGACGCCGTCTTCGGCCACCGCGAGCGCGTCTGACCGCCGCGCCGCCGCGCGGAACGGAGAATCGTGACGAACGAGATCGATAAGCTGCTCTATCCGAGCGCGCTCTACCGCGACTTCCTGAACGCGCCCGAGCGCGTGCGGGATCTCTATCCCGCCGACTTCCGCGACCCCGCCGCGCTCGGCGAGAGGGTGGCGGCGTGCCCGTTCCCGGCGGACCGGCGGGCCGCCGTGGCCTCGATCCTGCGCCGTCAGGCGGCGGCATGGGATCTGGGCGAGGCTTCGAGCGCGGCGTTGGCGCGCTTCGAGAAGCCCGACGCGCTCTGCGTCGTGGCGGGGCAGCAGCCGGGGCTCTTCGGCGGCCCGCTCTACACGATCTACAAGGCGCTCACCGCCGTGCGGCTCGCGAAGTCGATCGAGACCGCGCGCGGCGTGCCGGTCGTGCCGATCTTCTGGCTCGCCTCCGACGATCACGACTTCGAGGAAGTGCGCCGCGCGTGGGTGAGCGACGGCGGTCCCGAACCGTCGCTCCTGGAAGTGGCCGCGGCCGACGCGCCGGCCGGCGCCTCGGTGGCGCGCGTGCGGCTCGGCGACGGCGTGGCCGCGCTCCACGAGCGGCTCGCGTCGCTTCTTCCGCCCTCGGAATTCCGCGATCCTCTGCTGGCGCGCCTGCGCGACGCGTACGCGCCCGGCCGCGGATGGAGCGACGCCTTCGCGCGCTTCATCGGCGGGCTCGTGACGGCGGAGGGGATGCTGGTCTTCGATCCCTCCGACGCCGAGGCGAAGCGGCTCGCGCTCCCGATCTTCGAACGCGAGGCGGCGCTGGCGGGAGAGACGGCGCGCGCGGCGCGCGATCGCGGCGCCGAACTCGCGTCGCGCGGCTACCACGCGCAGATCGCGCGAACGGGGAACGAACTGAATCTCTTCTGGCACGAGGCGAAGCGGGAGTCGCTCCGGCTCGTGGACGGGAAGGTCCGCGCGTCGGAGGGCGGGCCGGTCTGGACGCCCGCCGAGTTCGCGAAGGCGCTCCGCGACGCGCCGGAGAAGGCGAGCCCCGGCGTGCTCCTCCGGCCGCTGATGCAGGATCATCTCCTCCCGACCGCGGCCTACGTCGGCGGTCCGGCGGAGGTCGCCTACTGGGCGCAGATCCACCCGCTCTATCCGATGTTCGAGATGACGCCGCCGGCGATCACGCCGCGCGCCGGGGCCACGATCCTCGAGCCGAAGATCGCAAAGACGCTCGACCGCTTCGGGCTCGAGTGGTCGGCGCTCGCGGGGGACGTCGAGCCGATCCTGTCGGAGACGCTCCGGCGGCTCCTGCCCGACGATTTCCCCGAGCGCTTCGAGCGCGAGCGGAAGGAGTGGGACGCCTCGTTCCAGCGGCTCGAGGCGGTCGTGACCGCGTTCGACCCGTCGCTCAAGTCCGCGCTGAGCACCGCGGCGGGGAAGGTGCAGCACGAGGGACGCGAACTGGAGAAGAAACTGATGCAGGTGTGGAAGCGGCGCCAGGAGGAGTCGGTCTCGCAGATCCGCCGCGCGGCGGGGCATCTCTTCCCGCACGGCGGGCTGCAAGAACGCACCCTCTCCGTGCTCGGCTTCCTGGCGCGCTACGGCCCCGACCTTCCCGCGCGGATGCGCGACGGGCTCGGCGCGCCGGGCGAACACACGGTGATTCCGGTCGGCGGACCGGTGGCGGCGGCGCGATGAAGATCGGGATCTCCTGCTATCCCTCCCACGGCGGCTCGGGCGTCGTCGCGACCGAACTCGGCATGGAACTCGCCAAGCGCGGCCACGAGATCCACTTCATCTCCTACGCCATTCCGTTCCGGCTGAAGCCGCACGCGGAGGGGATCTACTTCCACGAGGTCTCGAACACCTCGTATCCGCTCTTCCAGTTCCCGCTCTACACGATGACGCTGGCGGCGAAGATGGCCGAAGTCGCCGACGAGATCGGGCTCGACGTGCTCCACGCCCACTACGCCATCCCGCACGCCGTCTGCGCTCACTTGGCGAGGGAGGTGGCGAAGTCGCGCGACCGGCTCCGGGTCGTGACGACGCTCCACGGCACCGATATCACGCTCGTCGGCTCGGACCAGTCGTTCCGGTCGATCACGCGCTACGGAATCGAAATGAGCGACGGCGTGACGGCCGTCTCCGACTTCCTCCGGAAACGGACCATGGACGTCTTCGAGCCGAAGCGCGAGGTGGAAGTCATCCCGAATTTCGTCGACACGGCGCGCTACGCGCCGCGCGAGGGCTCGGCCTGTCACCGCGAGCGCTACACGCGAGGCGGCGAGCGGATCCTCACGCACATCTCGAATTTCCGCGCGAGCAAGCGCGCCCCCGACGCCGTGCGCGTGCTCGCCGCGGTGCGCCGCGAGGTCCCTGCCGTGCTGTTGATGGTGGGGGACGGGCCGGAGCGGACGCGGAGCCGCGAGGTGGCCGTGGAACTCGGCGTGGAGCGCTACGTCCGCTACCTGGGGCAGATGGACGCGGTGGAGGAAGTCCTCGCCGCGAGCGATCTCTTCGTGCTGCCGAGCGAGAACGAGTCCTTCGGACTCGCCGCGCTCGAGGCGATGTCGAGCGGCGTTCCCGTGATCGGCACGACCGCCGAGGGCCTGCCGGAGTTGATCCGCTTCGGGGAGACGGGATTCCTGGTGCCGGTGGGGGACGTCGAGGGAATGGCGCGGCGCGCGATCGAAGTGCTGAGCGACACGAAGCTCCACGCCGCCATGTCGGCCGCCGCCCGGCGGCACGCCGTGGAATCGTACGACGCGAGCCGCGTCGTGCCGATGTACGAGAGGTTCTACGAGAAGGTGCGGGAACGGCCGAGCTTCATCCCACATCCTCTGGCGCCGCCGGAGGGGCTGGCGTAGGGCGGGGTCTAGCGCGGATCCGCGAACGTGGGCGCGCCGCTCGCCGGGGTGGCGGGCCACGTCAGCGTGAACGTGCTGTCGGCGTTCGCCACGCCCGCACGAATCACCGCCCACGTTCCATAATCCGGATGGTCCCTCAGCCGGAGGTCGTACTCCATCCCGGTTTCCAGCAGAAGATGAAACGCCCCCTGGTTGTCCGTCCGGCTCGTCGCGGCGCGAGACGGGTCGAGCCACGGCGTCGCGATGACGTACTTCCCCGCCTGTGGCGTCCCCGTTCCCTCCGTGAGCACCGTCCCCGACCAGTAGGCCCCGTCCAACGAAAAGTTCACGGTGGCGGGCCCCGCGAGCGGCGCGCCGGGAAAATGGCGGGGGAGGATGTATCGCGACGAATCGCCCGGAGTGACGGTCCAGCGATAGCTTCCATCCGGCACGTAGACGAAGTACTCGCCTGAGGCGTCGGTCCGAGCCGTGACCCGAACGTCGACGCCGCTCGCGAAGACCGAGGCGCCCGGGATCGGCGTCCCACCCCGGCCGGCGACCACGCCCTCGACTCGTTTCCCCAACAGCTGGAAGATCATCGTCGTGTCCTTCGTGATCGGGATCGATCGGAGAGTCACGGCCGGGTACGGAGAAGGGGCGCCGCCGCCGAGAGCGGTGATGTAGTAGGTGCCGTGCGGCACGAGCAGGCGAAACGTCGGGCCCGTGAGGAAGTGATCGAGGTACGAATAGTCCCTCCCGTCGAGGGTATAGCCCGACATCTCGATCTCGCCGGCGCTGAGCGCGACGCCGTTCGGTCCGCGGATCTCCCCGGAGACGTACGCGCCGGCGAGCCGGTAGACGAAGCGAGGGGCCGAGGCGGCGACAATGACTTCCGGGACCAAGGTGTCGTACGCATAGGGTCCGTAGTCAGGAGAGTAGATCTGGGATACATAAACCCCTTCCGGAATACGAAACCGGGTGTGCCCAGCGTCGTCCGTTCGGGCGCTATAGTCCCAAGACGGCGAGCGCGGCCCCCTCGGCTCCATGACGATGAGCGCATCGGCGATCGGCGTCCCCTCGCGATCCTGGACCTCGAACTCGAAGTCGATCACACGTGCCGGGGCAGTGGGGAGTTTGGTGCAGGCGAGTCCGAGCATGAGTAGTGAGGCCCCCACGGCGCCGACGCGCCGCCACCCTTGGCGCTTCATCGAGTTCGGGTCCGGTCGGGCCACTCAGAACTCGTATTGAATGCCGAGCGTGAAGACGCCCGTGGCGAGGGTCTGATTCGCGCTGCCAGGGTCGAGGTAGGAGCTGAGGGAGGAATAGTAGTCGGCTCGGTAGAAATCGGCCGAGCCCTCCGCGAAGACCGACCATCGGGCGGGCGGGTCGTACTCGACGCCGAGGCCGCCGGCGAAGACCAATCCGACGGCGCCGGACGTGTCGTGGAAGTTGAAGAACTGGCCGCCGAGGCCGACCAGCGCGTAGGGGCGCACGGGGCCGCGCAAGAGGTCGACGGTCGTGAGCAGTCGCATTTCTCCGAAGCTCATGGATTTGCCCGAGGTCTTCCGCACGGGGGATGAGTGGCCCACGTCCATGGCGACGCTGACCCGCTCGCTCACGCCCATCGACACCCGCAATCCGAACGCGAACTCGGAGTTGAGCCGAAGCGGCTCCGCGAAGACGCGGGCTCCGACCAACGGCGCGATTCGTACGGGGCGGGCATAGTCGCCCTCGGCCCGGCTCGGCCCGGCCGCCATCAGGATCAATAGGGCCGGCACCGCGAGGAGCGCACGGCGCGTCCAAAGGCACGCGACCAGACCGCGGATGATTCGAGGGCGCCTCATCGAGACCTCGGTGGAGTCGTCCGGACGCACCGGCCGGGACTTGTGGGGGGAGGCCTTTCTGTGTACGATTCCATAGCTTACGCCCCTTCGGGGCGGCCTGCAACGTGCCCGGCGAGGACCCGACTCCGACCCCTGACGCCATGACCCGACGCGAACGCATCCGAAAGACGCTGGCCGGCGAGCCGACCGACCGGCCCCCGATCTCCTTCTGGCGGCATTTCTACCACCGCGAGGGCTCGGCGGCCGATCTGGCGGCCTCCATGCTGGAGTTCCAGAAGCGCTACGACTGGGACCTCCTCAAGGTCAATCCGCGCGGCTCGTATCACGTCGAGGATTGGGGCGTCCGCACGGCGCGGCCGGGGACGGGCCCGCTCGACAAGCCGAAGGTCGTGGAGGGCGTCATTCGCGCGCCCGGCGACTGGGACCGGATCCAGCCCGTCGATCCGACGCGCGGCGCGCTCGGCGAGCATCTCGACGCCTTGGAGCGGATCGCCGCGGAGGCGCAGGGCGACGTCGACTGGGTGATGACGGTCTTCAACCCGATCTCCATCGCCGCCGACCTCGCGAACGACGACGCGATGTTCGTCTCGCATCTCCGCGAGCACGGCGACCGCGTGCACGGCGCGCTCCGCGCCATCGCCGAGACCTACGCCGGCTTCGTGCGCGAATGTCTCGCGCGCGGCGCGGCGGGCATCTTCTTCGCCACCACCGACTACGCCAACGACACGCGCATCGACCGCGCGGCCATGAACGAGTTCGCGCGGCCCTACGATCTCCGCGTCCTCGCCGAGGCGGCGAGCGCGCCGCTCAACACGCTCCACGTCTGCGGACCGGGCGCGTACGTCGAGGATCTCCTCGACTATCCGGTTTCGATCGTGTCGTGGGCCGACCGCGCGCCGCGGAATCCCTCGATCGCCGCGCTGCGCGGGAAGACGTCGAAGACGCTCCTCGCCGGTCTCGCGCATGACGGCGTGTTGTTGACGGGGCCGATCGACGCCGTCCAGGCGGAGGCGCGCGACGCCATCGCCGCGTCGGGCGGGACGCGCTTCATCCTGGGTCCCGGTTGCGCCGTGCCGGCCGCGGCGCCGCTCGAGCACTTCCAGGCCGTTCGGGAGGTCGCGCTCGCATGCGCCTAGCCTCGATTCTCGCCGTTCTCGGCGCGTTGCTGATTCTCGCCGTCGCCTCCTTCGCGAAGGACGAGCCGGCGGCTGCGACGCCTCCCGTGAAGACGACGAACGCCTCGGCCGGGCCGGTGATCGACGTCCTCACCCTCGAGGGCGCCATTCAGCCGATCAGCGCCGAGGTCTTCATCACGGCGATCGACCGCGCGGAACGCGACAAGCGGGAGGCGCTCGTCGTCCGCCTCGACACGCCGGGCGGCCTCGACTCCTCGATGCGCGACATCATCAAGCGGATCCTCGTCTCCGACGTGCCGGTGATCGTCTTCGTGGCGCCCCCGGGCGCGCGCGCGGCGAGCGCCGGCACCTTCATCGCCTACGCCGCGCACGTCTCGGCCATGTCGCCCGGCACCTCCATCGGCGCCGCGACCCCCGTGCAGATGGGCGGGAACGACGTCCAGAAGGACCTCGGCGTGAAGGTGAAGAACGACGCCGTCTCCTACATCCGCTCGCTCGCGACCCAGCACGGCCGAAACGCCGACTGGGCGGAGAAGGCCGTGCGCGAAGGGGGCTCGCTTCCCGAGCAGGAGGCGCTCCGGCTCAAGGTCGTCGACCTCGTGGCGCGCGACCTCGACGGCCTCCTCGCGTCGCTCGACGGGCGCACGGTGACGGTCGCGGGAATGGCGCGGACGCTCCACACGAAGGGCGCGACGACGCGCGAGCTGAAGCCGTCGTGGCGCCAGGATCTCCTCTCGCGCATCGTCGATCCGAACATCGCCTACATTCTCTTCATCCTCGGCTTCTACGGGCTCATCTTCGAACTCTCGAATCCGGGCGCGATCCTGCCCGGGATCGTCGGCGGCATCTGCCTGCTCCTCGCTTTCCTCGCCTTCCAGGCGCTGCCGGTGAACATGACGGGCGTCTTCCTCATTCTCTTCGCCATGATCCTCTTCCTGGTCGACGTGAAGGTGCAGAGCCACGGCCTTCTCTCGGTCGGCGGGGTCGTGTCGCTCATTCTCGGCTCGGTGATCCTCATGGCCGGGGAGAGCGGCATCGGGCGGGTTTCGCTCGTGGTGGTCGGGACGGCCGTCGGCGCGACGATCCTCTTCTTCGCGTTCGTCGTCGGCGCCGCATGGCGTGCGCAACGGACGAGGGCGACGACCGGCTGGGAAGGGCTCGTGGGCGAGCGGGGCGAGGCGGTGACCGCGCTCGCGCCCAAGGGCAAAGTGTTCGTGCACGGCGAATATTGGAACGCGGAATCGGGCGAGGTGATCGACACCGGCGCCCCGGTCATCGTGGAACGCGTGGACGGCATGACGCTGCGCGTGCGCAAGGCGTCCTAAGTGGAGGCAGGGATGATCTCCTACGTGGTCGTAACGTTATTCTTCCTGGCGATCATGATCTTCACGAGCGCCGTCAAGATCCTCCGCGAGTATGAACGCGCCGTGATCTTCCGGCTCGGCCGGTCGATCGGCCAGAAGGGGCCGGGGCTCATCATCCTGATCCCGGTCATCGACAAGATGGTGAAGATCCCGCTCCGCACGGTGACGATGGACGTGCCGCCGCAGGACGTCATCACGCGCGACAACGTCTCGGTGAAGGTGAACGCGGTGATCTACTTCCGCGTGCTCGAACCGACGAAGGCGGTGCTTCAGGTCGAGAACTACCTCTACGCCACGTCGCAGATCGCCCAGACGACGCTTCGCTCGACGCTCGGCGAGGCGGACCTCGACGATCTCCTCTCGAAGCGGGAGAAGATCAATCAGGAACTCCAGATGGTCATCGACCGCCACACCGAGCCGTGGGGCATCAAGGTGAGCACCGTCGAAGTGAAGAACGTCGACCTGCCGCAGGAGATGCAGCGGGCCATCGCGCGCCAGGCCGAGGCCGAGCGCGAACGGCGCGCAAAGGTCATCAACGCCGAAGGCGAACTCCAGGCGTCGCAGAAATTGCTCGAGGCCGCGCAGGTGATCGCGCGCGAGCCTTTCGCCATGCAACTCCGCTATCTCCAGACGCTCGCGGAGATCGCGACCGAGAACAATTCGACGACCATCTTCCCGGTGCCGATCGACCTCTTCGCCCCGTTCGTCCAGGCGCGTGAGAAGGCCACGGCGGCGGCGCGCGTCGGACCTGGCCCGGAGGGACCGAAGTGACCGAAACGACCCGATACGATGTCGCGATCCTCGGCGGCGGACCGGGCGGCTACGTGGCCGCCATCCGCGCCGGCCAGCTCGGCCTGAAGACGGTCCTCGTCGAGAAGGAGAAAGTCGGCGGGACCTGCCTCCATTGGGGCTGCATCCCGACGAAGGCGCTCCTCGAGACGGCCGAGATCCTCCGCATGACGCGCCGCGCCGGCGAGTTCGGCGTCCGCGTGACGGAGGCGACGCTCGACCTCCGCGCCGCGCAGGAGCGGAAGGACCGCGTCGTGAAGAAGAGCACCATGGGGACCGAGTCCCTCTTGAAGAAGAACAAGGTCGTGACCGTGAAGGGAACCGGACGGCTCGTGGCGCGCGACAAGATCGAAGTGCGCGAGCCCTCGGGCGGCCTGGCCATGGTGGAGGCGAACGCGATCATCCTCGCCACCGGATCGAAGGTCGGCGGGCTTCCGATGGCGCCGGTCGACGGGCGCGTGGTGATCTCGAGCGACGACATCCTCGGGCTCGACCGCGTGCCGGAGTCGCTCCTCGTCATCGGCGCCGGCGCGGTCGGCGTGGAGTTCGCGTCGATCTATCACACGTTCGGGTCGAAGGTGGTCCTCATCGAGTACCAGCCGCGGCTCCTGCCGATCGAGGACGCCGATCTCGGCGAGGCGCTCCGCCGTTCCTTCACGCGGCAGGGGATCGAAGTCCACGTCGGCGCCAATCTGAAGAGCGTCCGTGTCGAGGCCGACGCCGCCTGGAGCGAGTTCGAAGTCGGCGGCGAGACGAAGCGGATCCGCACCGAGCGCGTGCTCATGGCGGCGGGGCGAAAGCCGGTCACCGAGGGCATCGGTCTCGAGGCGCTCGGCGTCGCGATGGAGCGCGGCTTCGTGAACGTGAACGGATATCAAGAGACCAACGTGCCGGGCATCTACGCCATCGGCGACATCACCACCAGCCCCGCGCTGGCGCACGTCGCGTCGCACGAGGGGATCGTGGCGGCGGAGCGGGTCGCGAAGCACCCGACGCACCCGGTCAATTACGGCGCGATCCCGTCCTGCACCTACTGCCACCCCGAAGTGGCGAGCGTCGGCATGACCGAGGCGCAGGCGCGGGCGGCGGGACGCCAGGTGCGGATCGGCAAGTTCCCCTTCACGGCGAGTTCCAAGGCCAGCATCCTCGGCGAGGGGGACGGTTTCGTGAAGGCGGTCGCCGACGCCGCGACGGGCGAGATCCTGGGGGTCCACATCGTCGGCGTTCGCGCCACCGAGCAGATCGCGGAGTCGGTCGTCGCGCGCCACTTCGAGGCGACGGCGCTGGAACTGGCGGAGGTCGTCCATCCGCACCCGACCCTCTCCGAAGCCACCATGGAGGCCATGTTTGGAGCCGAAGGCCGAAGCATCCACATCTGAGACCGGCGCCGCGCCGATCCCGGGGACCTCATCGTCCGCGGCCGGCGTTTCGCAGCCGATCGGCCTCACGCTGCCGTCCGACCGCCGCCTGAAGGCGGGCGAGAAGCGGAAGCCGCTGCGCGCCTACGAGCGCTTGACCGACGCGCCCCCGCCGCCGCGGCGCCCCGACTGGCTCCGCGCGCGCATTCCGACGGGGAAGGCGTATCTCGAGACGAAGGAGATCCTCCGCACGCTCGATCTCCACACCGTATGCGAGAGCGCCAACTGCCCGAACATCGGCGACTGCTTCTCGCGCCACACGGCGACATTCCTCATTCTCGGCAACGTCTGCACGCGCGCCTGCCCCTTCTGCGACATTCGTAACGGGAAGCCGCTCCCGGTCGATCCGCAGGAGCCGGAGCGAGTGGCCGACGCGGCGCGGCGGCTCGGGCTTCGCTACGTGGTCGTCACCTCGGTGAACCGCGACGAACTCCCGGACGGCGGCGCGTCGCACTTCGCGGCCACGATCCGCGCGCTTCACCGCGAGAATCCCGGCGTGCGCGTGGAGGTCCTGATCCCCGATTTCCTCGGCGACGAGGACGCGCTCCGGACCGTGCTCGACGCGCGGCCCGACGTCCTGAACCACAACATGGAGACCGTGAAGCGGCTCTACAAGCGCGTCCGCCCGGCGGGCCGTTACGAGCGCTCGCTCACGCTGCTTCGAAACGTCACGACCTTCGCCGAGGGAATTCCCGCCAAGTCGGGCCTGATGGTCGGCGTGGGGGAGACGAACGAGGAAGTCGAAGAGCTGATGCGCGATCTCCACGCGCACGGCGTCTCGATGATCACGATCGGGCAGTACCTCGCGCCCTCGACGTCGCATCTCCCGGTGGAGCGTTACGTCACGCCGGCGGAGTTCGCGCACTTTCACGACTATGGCACGGCGCTCGGCGTGCGGCAGGTGGCGTCGTCGCCGCTCGTCCGCTCGTCCTTCCATGCGGAGGAACAGGCGGGGAAGACGGTCTGGGTGGGGTAGCGCGAGAGGTCTGAGAGAAGACGGGGTCGGCGAGGGCCGCGGCGCGAAGCGCGTCGCGGCCCTCGCCGTGCTAGAGCAGCTGCCCCGCCAGGATGACCCGCGCGGCGCTGAAGTAGATGATGAGCCCGGTCACGTCCACGAGCGTCGCGACGAAGGGGGCCGACGCGGTGGCGGGGTCGAGGCCGAGGCGGCGGAGCAGGAAGGGAAGCATCGAGCCGACCATCGTGCCCCAGAGCACGACGCCGAGGAGACTGATCGAGACCGCGGCGGCGACGGCCAGATAGTGCGGGCCGTAGGTGTGGAAGAGCTTCTCCCAGACGATGATGCGCACCAGGCCGATCGACGCGAGGATCACGCCGAGGCCGAGCCCCGCGAAGAACTCACGCTGCACGACGTGCCACCAGTCGCGGAGCTTCACTTCGCCCAGGGCCATGGCGCGAATGACGAGCGTGGTCGCCTGGCCGCCCGAATTGCCGCCGCTCGAGATCACGAGAGGCACGAAGAGCGCGAGCACCACGGCGCGGGCGATCTCGGCCTCGAAGTGGCCCATGGCGACGGCCGTGAGGCTCTCCCCGAGGAAGAGGACCGAGAGCCAGCCGGCCCGCTTGCGGATCATCTCCCACATGCCGACCTGCAGATAGGGCGCTTCGAGGGCCGCGGTACCGCCCATCTTCTGGATGTCTTCGGTGGCCTCTTCGCGGACGACGTCGACGACGTCGTCGAGGGTGACGATGCCCTTCATCCGCCCGTCCGCGTCGACGACCGGAATGGCGAGGAGGCGGTAGGTCGAGAAGAGGCGGCTCACGTCCTCCTGATCCATCGCTTCGGGCACCGTGACGAGGTCGGCGGCCATCACCTCTTGCACCGTCTGTCCCGGCTTGGCGGTGAAGAGTTCGCGATAGGAGACGACGCCCCGCAGCTTCTGGTCCTGATCGAGCACATACGCGTAGGGAAGCGACTGCGTCCCCTCCGCGGCTTGCCGGCGAAGGTAGGTGATCGCCTCGTCGATGGTGATCTCGGGGCGGACGCGCGCGTAGCGCGGGTTCATCAGTCCGCCGGCGTCGTCCTCGGCGTAGGCGAGAAGGGCGCCGACGTCGCGACGGGTCGGCTCGTCCAATTGCGCGAGGAGCCCTTCGCGTTCCTCGGCCGAAACCTCCTGCACCAAGTCGGCCGCGTCGTCGGGCGCCAGGAGCCGGAACCACGAACGGCGCTCGGCGGAGGGAAGACCGAGGAGGAGGTCGGCTTGGTCGTGCGCCGAGAGGCCGAGGAAGAAGTCCTCGGCGTCGGTGCGGTCGAGCGCGCGGAACGCATCGAGGCGGTCCTCGGAGACGAGGAGCGCCCAGGCATCCTGGAGATCCTCGAGCGAGAGGCGCTCGGGTGTTTCCGGCTCCGCCGACGGCGTCATGCGATCGCTCTCCGAACGGGAATGCGCGGCGGCGAGGGCCGCGCCGCGTGCCGGCCATGCTAGCCCATGCGCCCGGCGCGCTCAAGTTGTTAACGCCGTCCGCACAAAACGTTACGACACTCGGACCGGGGCGCGGGGCGGGCCGGTTCGATCCCCGTGGACAACGACCGCGCGCGGTCCCTAGACTCCTACCTTCGTGATGACGATCCGCATTCGTTCCTGGTTCGCCGCCGTGCCCGCCCTTTGCCGCGCCACGTCCCGCGTCCCGATCCTCCTCGCCGTCCTGGCGCTCGTGCCCTTCGCGGCCACCCGCGCGCAGACGCCGGCGGCCGGCGCGCGCCCGCCGCTCCCCCTCTCGGGGCCGAACGCGCCCGGCATGGAAGTGCTCGGCGTCGTCGACGGGATCCCGATCCATCAGTTCGAGTGGGAGCGCCTCGCGACCCCCTACTTCCGGGAAGTGGAAGCGGAGGCCGGCCGGAAACTGAACGACGACGAGAAGCGGCTCCTCCGCGAGAACGTGCTCCACGAATTGATCCGCGAGCGCCTCTGGCTCGCCGACGCGAAACGGCGCGGCATGACCGTCTCCGAAGCGGACGTCGACGCGCGCATGAAGCAGAGCCAGTTCTTCAAGACGAACGGCCGCGTGGACGAATCCAAGTTCCTTGCCTTCAAGCGTTCGCCCGCCTCGAACTACCCGGAGCTTCGCGCGCAGCTCGCGATGGGACTGATCCTCGAGCAATACGCGCGCTGGATGGAACGGCGCTTCGGACCGCGCGAGGCGGAATTGAGGCAGGCGTTCCGCGAGCGCACCTCGCTCGCCTCGATTCGATTCCTCCTCATGGGGCCCGACGCGGTCTCGCTCGACGCCGAGGCGACCGAGGCGGAGATTCGCGCCTACTACGACGAGCATCCGGCGGAATTCCAGGCGCTCGGCGAAGCGCGGATCCAGTACGTGAAGGTCCAGCCGCCCGCCGCCGAGGCCGCCGCGGGCGACAGCTCGCGCGAGGCGGCGGCGCAGGCCGCCTTCCGCGCCGCGAAGGAGCTCCTGGCCGCCATTCAGGCGGGCGCACCGCCGGAGACGGCCGCGCGGGTGCACGGCGGGTTCCACGACAGCGGCGCCTTCCGCATCGGCGAGCCGATCCGCGGCCTGGGGCGAAGCGACGCCGTGACGGAGGCCGTGAATCAGACCGAAGCGGGCGCGTGGGTGCGCGAGCCGATTCGCGTCGGGCCGAACACGATCGTCGCCCGCGTCGTCGAGAAGAAGAGCGCGCGCGTGATGCCGTTTCGCGAATCGGTCTCCTTGGCGAAGCGGCGCGCCGACGCGGCGAAGCGGGACGCCTTCATCGACTCCCTGGCGCGAGACGAAGTGAAGCGGCGCGCCGACGACTACCGCCGTCCGCGCCTCGTGGCGAGCGTCATCGCCCGCCCGCTCGCGGCGTTCGAGGACCCCAAACCGATCTCGCCGAAGGAAGTCTCGAAGGCGCTCGACCGCGCGCGCAAGGCGGCCGGCGTGCGGGACACGGCCCGCGCTTGGCTCGATTCGGTCCGGACCACGCTGCCGGCGCGCCTCGCCGCCGAACGGCGGGATGCCGCCGCCATGAAGGCGATGAACGCCGCCGCCGTCGAGCTTCGACGGGGCGATCGAGCGGAGGATGTCGCGACGCGGTGCCTCGCCACGCTCTCGCGCGTCGGCCTCTGGCGCGGCGAGCCGCCCGCGCAGGCGGGGCTCGCGGAGGGCCCGTTCCTCGATTCGCTCTACGATCTTCGCGCGGGCGCGGTGGTCGGCCCCCGCGTGTCGCGCGACTCCGTCTTCCTCGCGCGCGTCGAGTCGGTCGACCTCTCCTTCGTCCCGCCCTACGAGTCGATCCGCCAGGAGGCGCGGACCGCCGCCATTCAAGCGGCGCGCCTCGGCGCCGAGCGCGACGCCGAAGCGTGGTTCCGCGAGCACAGGGACCGCTATCTCACGCCGCCCCGCTTCTTCATCGACCTCGTCGTCTTCCCGTCGAAGTCGAAGACCGACACCACGCTCGTGCGGGAGGACTCGGTCGCCGCCTACCACGCCGCGCACTCGCTCGAGTTCACCGAGCCCGCGAAGATCCGCGTGCGCCACATCCTGGCGTCCGCGCGGGCCGGCGACTCGCCGCGCGCGAAGGAAGAGGCAAAGGCGAAGGCCCTCGCGCTCCGGGCGCGCATCCGGAAAGGGGAGGACTTCGCCGTCGTGGCGCGCGAGTCGTCCGACGACAAGGCCTCGGCGGCGCGCGGAGGAGAGCTCGGCGAACTCCTTCGCAGCCAGCTCGCGCCCGAGTTCGCGGCGGCCGCGTTCGCGCTCACGCCCGGCGAGGTGAGCGAGCCGGTTCTGACGCCCTACGGCTACCACCTGATTCGCGTCGACGAGAAGACGCCGGAGCGGCTCCGCCCCATCGAGGAGTGCCGGTCGGAGATACGCCGCCTTCTCGCCGAGCAGTGGGCCGACACCCTCGCTCGGCGCGGCGCCGACGCGCTCATCGCCGAGGCGCGCGACAGCGTCTCCTTCGCGGCGCTCGCCCAGCCGGCCGGCGGCGTTCGTCGCTTCGGTCCCGTGGGCAGCAACGACCGCCTCGGCGACATCGGTCCGATCCTGGGCCTCAGCGAGTGGCTCATGCCGGTGGCGGAGGGATCGATCGTGTCCGAGCCGCTCTTCACCGCCGAGGGCTACCTCGTGGCGCGAAAGCTCCGCGAGATCGCCCCGACGCAGGCGCCCTTCGCCGAGGTGCGCGAGAAGGCGATCGCGGACTACCAGATCGCCAAGCGCCGCTCGATCGCCGACTCCATCGCGACCCGGCTTCGCGCGAGCCTCGCGGCGGGCGCGGATCTCGAATCGCTCGCCGTGGCCTACGGCGGACTCCGCGTGAGCCGGCCCTTCGGCCGCTCGGGACCGATCCCTGAATTCGCGCGCGACCCCGCCATCGGGCGCGACTCGACCTACCTCGAGCGCGTCTTCGCGTCGAAGCCCGGCGCGCTCCTGCCGCCCGTACAGGGAGGCTCGGGAACCCTTTTCGCGCAGGTGGAGTCGATCGTGGAACCGCCGGCCACCGACTTCGCGAAACGGCGCGACGAACTCCGCCGCGAGCTCCTCGAGCAGCGGACGGAGGCCTGGGCGGAGCGCCTGCGATCGCGCGCGACCGTGACGATCCGCCGTGCGGACTTGAAGAGCCTCCTCCACTAGCCGTCGAGTCGCCCGCTTTACGCTTGCCCCGCTCCTCCTCCGCGCCTAGCATCCGATCGCCCCGCTTCACCCCCGCGGCCCGGCTCGGAAGGAGATCCGATGACCGGGACCCACGCACCGACCATCCACGCGCGAGACGAGCAGGAGCGCCCTCGTGAACGGCTCCTCGATTGGGGCGCCGCGGCGCTCACCGACGTCGACCTCCTGGCGGCGATTCTCGGCACCGGCACGTCCGGCGCCGACGTGCTCGAGACCGCCGGCCGCCTCG
>DASTSZ010000217.1:0-16950 GCA_035760425.1 Candidatus Eiseniibacteriota bacterium
TCCGGTCGGCGGTTCGGTCGATCGCGAGCTGGAGCCCTTGCGACCCGTTCACTTGGTAGCGAAGGCCGCGGCCGGGGATGTACCAGACGCGGCCCCGCTCGCGCTCCGGCGGTCCGCCGAACGGATCGCTTCGCTCGAGGACGACCGGCGCCGTCGCTTCGGGCGACGTCAGCACGCGCCTCAGCGTTCGGCTCACGGGGCCGTCGTCGCCGGCGGCCGTCGCGGCGGCCAGCATCGCGACCAGGGCGAGGCCGGCGAGCGCGATCACGGTCGCGGCCCGGCGTCCGGTCACACGCGCGCGGCGCGGGGTCGCGTTCCACTCGAAGAGTCTCATCGCTTCTCCTTTCGCGCCTCCCCCCCGATCAGTCGTCCGAGCATCGACGCGCCTTCCGGATCGTCGAGCGCCACGATGCGCCAGTCGCGGGACGCCGCCGGCAGGAGCCGGAGCCGCGCGTCGGGCAATGGGGCCACCTCGCGCACGTCGAGCCGCACCCGCGCATCCTCGCGCGACCACTCGACCCATCGCGGGTAGCGCCCGGCCGCGAAGCCGCGGAGGGCGCCGTAGCGGACGACGGCCGCGCGCCCGGGGTCGCCCGCCCGCGCGATCTCGAGCCGCCGCGGTTCCCCGCGCGGCGTGATGTCGAGGACGACCGTCACGTCGCCCGCGTCCGTCCGACCCTGGCCGCGGAGGCGCCAGCCCCCTTCGACCGGATCGGCCGCGGCGCGCTCGATCGCCTCACGAACCCAGGGCGCGCCGAAATCCCACGGCCGCAGGAGAAGCCGAAGGCCGTCGACGCCGAACCCGTCGGCCGGCCCGAGCACGCCCGCGACGCCGAACTCTTTCGGGCGAATCGCGACGAAGATCGAATCGGCGAGAAGCGTCGCGTCGAGCACGCGCACCGGACCGGAATATCCGATCACGACCAGGCTCTCTCCTTGAGAACCCCAGCGCGCCTCGAACGATCCTCCTTTTCCGGCGATGTCGGCGTCGATGTCGCCCACGCCGCGGACCGCCGCGCCCGCCGCCGGCGCGGCGCGCTCGGCGAGGAACTGCGCGCGCGCCGCCGACGCGTCCGAGGCGGCGGGCTTGTGCGCGCATCCCCCGCCGACGAGCGCGAGGAGGAACGCGGACACGAGCGCGAGCCCCGGCGCGAACGCCGCGGTCCGCGCGGACGCGCAATTCGCTTGCGACTTTCGAACGCGGCGGGCACCCTCCGGCCCATGGAAAATCCCGCCGAACGAGCGAGCGCGCTCCCCTTCTGGCGCCCGCCCGCGCACTCGCTCCCGGCCGGCGCGTGGTTCGGCATGACGACGCGGGAGGGCGGCCGGAGCCGCGGGCCCTACGCGTCGTTCAACGTGAGCCTCGGCGTCGGCGACGACGCGGAAGCGGTCGCGTGGAATCGAGCGACGCTTCGCGCCGCGCTCGGCTATCCGGGCGGGACGCCGCCGCTCCTCCATCAGGTGCACGGCGCCGCCATCGTTCGCCCCGAGGAGGCGCCGGCCGAGGCCGACGGTTTCGCGGTTCGCCGCGGCGACCCGTGGGTCGCGGTTTCGGCCGCCGACTGCGCGCCGGTCGCCCTGGTCGCGGCCGACGGAGGATCGGGCGCCCTTCTCCACTCCGGATGGCGCGGCGCGCGCGCGGGCATCGCGGCGCGCGCCGTCGAACGCCTGGTCGCCGGGGGCGCGGACGCGCGAGGGATCGTCGCCGTGGTGGGTCCCTGCCTCCACGCCTGCTGCTTTCCGGTCGGCGCGGACGTCGCCGCCGAATTCGACGCCTCCGTCCGCCGTCCCCATCCGAGCGGCCAGGAGGCCATCGATCTCCCCGCCGCCATTCGCCGCTCGCTTCTCGCCGCCGGCGTGGACGCCGCTCGCGTTCATGTCGCCGCGGAGTGCACGTCGTGTGAAACCGGCCGCTTCTACTCGCATCGGCGCGACAAGGGGATCACCGGCCGGCACTGGGCGTTCCTCCGGCTCCTGTAGCGGTCGCCGGATCGCGACGAGGCGCCGCTCGCCGTTCACCCCACCTCGCGGCGGCCCCGAAGAACAGGATCCGCCCTCCCCAACCGATCAGACTTCCCAGCAGCGCCCCCGCGAGCACATCCGACGGCCAGTGATCTCCCACGTAGATCCGCGAATAGGCGACGAGCGAGGCGACCGTGAGGAGCGCCAGGCGCGCGCCCGGAAAGACGGCGTCGAGGACGAGCGCCGCGGCGAAGGCGTTCGTGGCGTGGACGGAGGGAAAGGCGTAGGAGCCTCGCGCGCCGAACATCGGCTGCGCATCGGCGACGACGATGGACGGGCGCGGGCGCTGGAAGATCGGCTTCAGCAGTTTCGCGCTCGTCTGATCCGACACGGTGATCGTGGCGGCGAGGACGAGGAGCCCGAGCAAGCCGCGTCGCCGCCGCATCCAGAAGAGAGCGAGCAGGATCAGGAGGACCGGCAGGAGGAGCTTCCCCGGATCCGTGAAGGCGCGAAAGATCGGGTCGAGGAACGGATGGCGCCACGCGATGTGCAGCTGGCGGAAGACCGCGTCGTCCCACGCCTGCCAGGGAAACGTCACGCTAGAAGTCGGCGCCGAACGAAACAAAGTGCTGCGGTTTCCCGAGACCCCCCTCGAGACGATGCTCGCGACCGAAGTCGTAGCGAAGGATGAAGTAGCCGAGGTTCACGCGGGCCCCCGCGCCGAAGGCCAGGCGGAAATTCTCCGTGTGAAGCCCGCCGACCGAGGAGAAGAACTTCGGATCGTGATCTTCGTCCCAGGCGCTCGCGCCCTCCACGAAGAAGACGCCGTTGATGCCGCCCAGGAAGAGCGGTAGCGGCCAGCCGAGCCCGAGCTGCTCGATGAGCGGGAAGCGGAATTCGAGGTTCGCGACGAGGAGCCTCGTTCCTCGAAGATCGCCGTAGTCGACCCCGCGGAACGTGAAGGGGCCGCCGAACCGGAAGAGCTGCGGATCGCGCCCGACGCTCCCGCCGACGATGACCCGCTGCGCGAGGGCGTAGCGGTGGCGGATGTTCGTGTACCGGCGCCAGTCGAGGATTCCGGTCGTGTAGGTGATGTCGCCCTCGGCGTGCTCCAGGCTGTAGCGCGAGCGGCCGCCGTTGATCGGCCCGGTCGATCCGTAGAGCGCATTGTCGGCCACCATGGCGACGTACGGCGCGACGTAGAAGGAATTCCCGCCGTCCTCGAGTTCCGAAATGCTGCCCAGCGCGTAGTTGTACCGGAGCACGCGCTCGTCGATGACCGCGGCCTCGGTTCCGAACTCGAATCGGCGGAAGCGCGAGAACGGCCGGGAGAAGAAGATCGCGCCGCCTCGGTAGATCTGGTCCTCCACGTCGTCGGTGTCGGACGTGGAGAGGAGGAGACGCCCGATGCGGTACTGGAAGAGCGCCCCGCCCCAATTCGTCCGGCGCGTGAGATTCGTGTACTGGAGATAGATGTCCGACTCGCGGAGATCGCCGTAGAGGTTCAGCGAGGCGACCAGGTTGTGATTCCCGAGCACGTCGCTGAAAGAGATCGCGCTCGACCCGGCGAAGCCGACGTTCGAGGCGAAGAGCGCGGAGCCCGCGATGTAGTCGCGCGCGAACCGGGCCTTGTAGGGCAGACGAAGAAACGTCGTGCTGTCGGCGAGCGGCTCGCGGTAGGCCATCTGGATGTAGTGGGCCAGCGTCGTATCGACGGCCGCCGTGTCCGCCTGGCCCGAACCGGTGCCGAGGATGACGCGCTCGGCGGCTTCGGAGCCGGCCCGGTCGGGCCATGCGCCGAAGTTCGAGTAGCGTTCCGCGGTCGTGACCGGCGCCGGAACGGGCGCCGGAGCAGGAGCCGTCGGCGCGGCAGGCTCCGAGCCGAGGTAGGACTCCGCCGACGCCACGCGGCGCTCCTGCGGTGTCCGAAGCGAACCCTCCGCGATCATCGAGGGCGTGTCGAACATCTTCTTCGGATCGCGGACGGAGTAGATGTCCCAACCGCCGCGCGTGAAGGAGGTGAAGACGATCCGCTTCCCGTCCCGCGAGACCGATACGGCCGGGCTCTCCGGCACGAGACCGGAAATTCCCGATAGGAGGTTCGTCAATCGGATCGATTTCCCGCTGTCGAGGTCGAGGCGATAGAGATTCGAGATCCCCGTGCGATCGGAGACGAAGAGGACCGAGCGTCCGTCGGGCGACCACTGCGGCGAGGTGTTCAAGCCGAGCTGTCCCGGCGGGACGGTGACGCTCTTCGTGGCGATGTCGTAGATCGCGACGCGGAGCGGCGCGAAGACGAGCCGCTCGAGGTCGGTCCCCTCCCCCTCGTCGGTCAGGAAGGCGAGCTTGCTCCCGTCGGGCGACCAGGCGGGATCGCGCACCGCGTGAAGGCCGCTCAGGAGCGTCTCGTTCACCTTCCCGTCGAGGGATGTGATGCGGAGCGACGAGAGCCCGCTCGATATGCCGACGTAGGCGATCCGGGTGCCGTCCGGCGACCACGCGGGCGAATAGATCGCGTCGAGCCCGAAGTGGAGCTTCTTCTTCACGTCGCCGGAGGAGACGTCGACGATATAGAGCGCGTCCTCGCCCCCCGCCTTGGCCGGAATCGCGATCTGCTTCTCGTCGGGCGACCAGGCGATCGACGTGTTGAAGAAGCGGAGCGTCTCGAACGTGCCGGTCCGCTCTCCGGAGACGAGCTTCCGGAAGACTTTGCCGTCGAGCGCGGAGGCGAGGTAGACGTCGTTGTACATGCTTCGGTCGGAGATGTAGACCATCTGGTTTCCGGACGGCGAGAGCGAGACGGCGACGTTGAAGTTGGAGAAGTCGCGCTCCGAGTCCGTCAGCTTCGAGGCGATCGCGTCGGGCTTTTCGAAGTCGGCGATCTGGGGGAGGTACTCCTTCCGCACGGCCTCCTGCCACTTCTTCGAGAGCGTGTCGATCGAGAGGCCGGTGGTCGACTCGAGCGCGCGTTCCACGTTCCCCATTCGCCGGGTCCGCTTGAGGAGCTCCCCGATCTTCGCCACGCCGTAGGTGTCGGCGATGAACTGCAAGATGGACTGCCCGAACCGGTAGACGCGGATGTCCCCGACATACTGGAGCGTCCGAATCGGAATGAGGTACCCCTCGAGCGAAGCGTCCCGCAGCCACATCTGCGTGTTCGCGTCGACGCCGCCGACCGAGAGGTACTCCGCCATGCCCTCCATGAACCAGAGCGGCGGCGAGGAGGAGAAGGGATTCCCCAGGACGCCCACGTTGTCGCCGAAGAGGACGTCGACCTGGAAGGCGTGCACCAGCTCGTGCGTCAGGACGTGGTCGAGTTCGGCGAACGATCCGGTGAACGGGAGAAAGACTCTTCGCTTGAGGAACTCGGTGACGCCCCCCGTGCCGATCGAAATGAGCTCGGGCGTGATGTTGGTCTGCTCGAAGTCCGTGTGCGACGCGTAGAGCACGAGCGGGACGCGCGCCTTGATCTGGTGCTTCAGGACGCCGCTCAGCCGGCGGTAGGATCGCTCGGCCATGAGCGCCGCCATCTGGACGGCCTCCTCGGTTCCCTCGTAGTAGTGGATGTCGAAGTGTTCGGTGCGAAGGATGCGCCAGTTGAACTTCTTGTAGTGCACCTTGTTCTGCCCGAACTGCGCGGAGGCGTCGGGAGCGGCGCCGGCCAGAAGCGCCAGGGCGAGGGCGAAGGTGACGAGCAGCAGGCGGTTCATGCCAAGAGCTCCGATCCCGGTCCGGTCAACGCGGCGGTTCGCGCTTCATCGAGGGCGAGGGGGATGCAATCCGCCGGAAACGATCCTTGCGCCGATTCGGGCCGGCCGCCTCCCTTGCCGCCGTGCCGGCGGGTGAGGGCCCCGAGCAGTGCGCCTACCGGGATTGTACCCTGCGGAGCCGCAAAATGCGCCCGCGCCGCGGTCCCGCCCGGTTCGGTGGCGAAGAGGAGCGCGATCCCGCCCCGCGCCACGACGGCGGCCGCGAGGACGCCGAGTTCCGCGGGATCGCGATCGGCGAAGTGGACGGCGGCGACGGGCCCCGCGGCGCCGAGCGCGGCCGCGGCGACGAGCGCCTCCGCCTCCCGCTCGAGCG
This sequence comes from Candidatus Eiseniibacteriota bacterium, assembly GCA_035760425.1. GTDB lineage: Bacteria > Eisenbacteria > RBG-16-71-46 > SZUA-252 > SZUA-252 > SZUA-252. The sequence continues at coordinate 6,046 of DASTSZ010000217.1, forward strand.
ACTCGCGCAAGAGCGGCTTCAGACGGCGTTCGAGCGCCGCCCGCTCCTCCTTCAGACGCGCGACCGCGCGCGGGAGGTCCGCCTCCCCGGCGGTGAATTCGAGCGCGAGGCCCCGGAGCAGCGCCCCCGATTCGCGGAGCCGGTGAAGCGCGCGGCCGCCGCAGACGAAGCCGACGCGCACGCCCCCCTTGTAGCGCTCGGTTCCCAGGATATGAACGAGTCCGACCTGCCCGGTCCGCGCGACGTGCGTGCCGCCGCACGCCGACCAATCGAACGCGTCGACCTCCACGATCCGGACCTCCCCCTCCACGTCGGGCGGCTTTCGAAGCGGGAGGCGGAGCGCCTCCTCCATCGTCGTCCAGCGGGTCGTCACGGGACGGTCGTCCCAGACGATCTCGTTGGCCCGCGCCTCCACTTGGGCGAGGAGATCGGGGCTCGGGCCCGCGTGCGCCACGTCGATCGTCACGACGGCGTCGCCCAGGTGGAAGGACTTCGTGTCGGCGTTCGCCACGTCGACGAAGGCGCGGGAGAGGATGTGCTGCCCGGTGTGCTGCTGCATGTGGTCGAAGCGGCGGGGCCAGTCGAGCGTCGCCGTCGCGCGCTCCCCCACGGCCGCCGGCGTGTCGAGGCGGTGCCAGACGACACCCGCGTCCTCCATGACGTCGAGCACGGAGCGCGCGCCGAACCGTCCGCGGTCGGCGGGCTGTCCGCCGCCGCCTGGATAGAAGGCGGTGGCCTCGAAGGCCGCCTCGGGCGCGCCGTCCCGGTCGCGAACGGCGGCGACCGCGGCGTCGAAGGTTCGAAGGAGGGAGTCGTCGTAGTAGAGACGGCGGGTCACGGCGAGAAGAATACAGAAGAGGCTCCCCGTCTCGCAACGAGGAGCCTCCGAATTCGGCGACGCCGGCGAAATTATTTCGCCAGGGCGACGTTCCGCTGTTCGATGTAGTCGGCGATCCGCTCGGTGATGCCCCGCAGCTCCGCGAGGTTCATCTCGAAGCGCTCGTCGTGCAGATAGGCCTTCTCCAGTTCGTGTACGACGCGGTGGAGTTGATCCACCTCTTCCATGATCTTCGCGTCGATGACTCCCACCGCGTCGACGGCCTGATCGGTCGGAAGCGTTCCCTTCGGCGTGGCCGGCATCGCGACCGCGTCGGCCAGGTACTCCAGCTTGCGCGCGCCCGCATCGACCTCCTCCAGGAGATCGGTGAAGTCGTCGCCGAACTGGTTTCCCTCGATCCGCTCGAGGCGGTGCGCCTCGCTGTTCAGGTACTCCGCGACGCTCGTCCGGAAACGTCGATCGTCTTCCCGTCGCTGCGCGAGATCCTGGTACCCCTTGTAGCCGGGGACCCGGCGCGCGACATCTTCGACGACGTCCAGCGTGGCGAGCTTCGTCGGGCGGGTGCGTGGCATCCTTCATCCTCCTCGTCCCTGCATCGTGCAAGCTGCATCGAATTCCGCCGCCGATCGCGCCGAAGGCTCGCTTTCTCACCGGCGGCCGTCCCCATCCACGGCCGTTCAACCGCCGCCGCCAACTCCTTGTGCGGACGGGTGATGCCGTTGCTCTCCGCCGGGGCATCACCGGTCGCCTCGGCGCGAACACTCGGGTGGTTCTGCAACGGCCATGCCATCGGCGAGGGGACCGCGTGTCGAGGGGGGACCGGACGCGGCCGCGCGGGGACGCGCGCGGCGCGCTACGGGTGGTGGATCAGGACGCCGTACGGAACGCCGAGCGGCGGACTTCGCCGCACGACGGAGAGATTCGCGTCGAACTCGATGACGCGGTTCGACGCGAGGTCGCTCGCCCAGACGTGATCGGAGCCGGCGTCGACGGCGATTCCGTAGGGTTCGAGGCCGCCGCGCGTCGCCAGCGTCGAGCCGTCGGCCGCGAGCCGCGAGAGCCGGCCCGCGCCGCTTCGGGGCCGCCCCCGCTCGCTCAGCCAGAGCGTCCGTGTCGCGGTCTCGACTTCGACGTCGGCCACGTTGTCGAGGCCGCTTCGCTTGAGCGACGCGGCCGCGACGCCGGGCTCGACGTAGTAGAGATCGTTCACGTTGTCTCGAATCGTCACGACCCACGCGGCCTCGGTGGCTTCGTCGAGCGCGATGGCGCGGATCGACGCGCCGAGACTCCACTGCTCGATCACGCTCCCGTCGGAGGGACTCACGCGATAGACCGTGCCCTCGTCGTTCCCGATCCAAACCGAGGGGTCGAGCGTGCCGGCCTCGACGACGCGCGCATGCCCCACGCCCGCCACCGTGAGCCGCGGCGCCGGATCGTTCAAATCGGGTCCGAACGCCTGCACGCGTTGGAGTTCGGGCGACGCGGCCCAGCCGACCCCGCGAAGATTCGAGACGGAGACATCGGTCACCCCCTGCACCTGCAGCGTCGCGCCGCCGATCTGGCCGCTCAGGCCTCGGCGGAGAATGACGCCCGCGACCGGGTCGCTCAGCCAGAGGACGTCCCGATCGCGGTCGATGTCGAAGTCCTCGTACGCGTTCGCCGCCGGATCGACCAGGATGACGTCGCGCGCGTCGGGGGAGAGCGCGATGAACGACGCGGGGTCGGCCCCGAGGATCGAGACGCTCCGGGTCCCCGGCGTCGCGCTGTCGGGGAGGCTCGCCGCGCTGTCGCCGTAGCTGAATCGCGCGACCAGCCGGTAGAGATAGGTCGAGTCGTTCTCGACGTCGAAGTCGATCGTTCCGGTGGAGGCGGGTCCGAAGACGGCGCCCGGAATCGCCTGGGGCGGCTCGCCCGGGCGCCAGCGATGGAGCGCGTAGGCGTCGACGCCCTTCTGCGTGAGCGGCGTCCACCGGAGTTCGACGATCCCGTTCGCCGCGACGGCCGCGAACCCGGGAATGGCGCCGCTCGTCTCCGTGTTCGCCGGATCGAGCGGATTGAGGCGGTCCCGCGTCGTGCAGCCGCCCAGGAGAATCACGAGAGCGGCCCCGGCGAAGAAGGCGCGGCGCGCGCGGATCCTCACTTCCCGATCCCCGTCACGAGGAAGAAGAGGCCGGCCGTGAACATCACCTGCCCGGTCCCGAGCGTGGCGGCGGAGAGGCGATCGTAGTGGACCGTTCGGTCGTACTCCCGTTCGATCACGCGAGGGTCGCTCGCCTCCAAGTACCGGTCGTAGGCGAGATCGCCCTGGTGGCGAATGATCGCGGCGCCGCCGGTGAGAAGGGCGCCGACGCCGACCAAGCCCAATTGGAACCACTTTCGCCCGAGGAGCGACGGCGGCGGCGGCGGGGCGGGCGGCGGCAAGTGGAGCGACCGGAGCGCCACGCGCGCGACGCCCTTCCCTCGCGCGGCTTCGTCGAGCAGCCATGCGCCCGGCACGACGCTGTCGGCGAACCCGTTCGCCTCGAAGCGAACGCGTCGCGATTCCAAGACGGCGGGCGCGAGGCGAAGCGGCGTGACGCCGACGGCGGAATCGGGCGCGTCGTCGCGACGCGCGAGGAGCGAGAGCGTCGCGGCGGGCTCGCTATGGAGGAGCGGGTGCGATCGCAGATCGAGCGAGACTCGAATCGTCTCGCCCGGCGCGGCGTCGACCGTGAGGCCGTCGATCGCCGGCTCGAAGCGTCGGGAGTCGACCGGATAGGCGCGGACGCGAACGCGCCCGGAGGGCACGGCGGTGGGCGGAAGCGGCGACCACCCGACCTCGACGGAGCCGAACGTCACGCGCAGACCGGGCGGCCGCGTTTCGACCGCGACGTAGGCGAGCGGCCGCGGGGCCGCCGCGCGCAACGAGTCGGCGGCACGCGCGGAGTCCGCCGCGAGGGCGGCGGAAGACACGCGCGCCGAGTCGGGCGCGGAAACCGAATCGGGCGCCCGAGTGGAATCGGGCGCCGCGTGCGGCGATGCGTGAAGGACGTTCGGGGTTCCCGCGGCCGCGAGGAGCAGGGCCGCGACGACCACCCATCCCTGGGTCGGGAGCCGCCGGCGTCTAGAAGTCAAATCCGAGGTAGAACTCCCGGTGCCAGCCCGGCTGGATATCCTTGAAGTCGGTCCGTCGCGCCACGTCGTAGCGGAGCACGAGATAGCCGCCGAGATTCGTCCGGAGGCTGAAGCCGAGGCTCCCCTTGGGGGTCGGGAAGGACTCGAACTTCTCCCACGCGTTGCCGGCGTCCGCGAAGACCGCGCCGTCGATGGTCGGCAGTTCGAGACCGTCGAACGGAAGACCGATGACGACGTGGTGGAGCAAGGGGAACCGGTACTCCACGTTCGCGAGGAAGACGCGCGTGCCGAAGAGGCTCCGGCGGTCGTAGCCGCGGAGCGAGTGCGTGCCGCCCATCACGAAGCGCTCGGGGTCGGCGCCGTTCGACATCCGCCCCTGCACCCGCATGGCGAGCGTCGTCCACTGCGAGATGCGCAGGTAGCGGCGGAGGTCGGCGCTGAGGGTCAAGTTCTCGGCGCGGCCGGTATTCCAGTTCGTCGTGACCGAACCGGTGAGGTTGTAGCGGCTGCCGTCGCGCGGGCCGGTGCCGAACCAGAGCGCGTTGTCGCGAATGAGCGAAACGCCGTGCGTGGTCAGGAAGCCCTCGCGGGGATTGCCGTCGCCGCGGTCCTTCTGGTCGTAGAACGCCTGCGCCGTCCCCTCGATGCGGTCGAACCGCGAGAAGGGATAGGACGCGACGATCGACGCGCCCGCGCGCCGCTCGAAGTAGTCGATGCCGATGGCGTCCTCGTAGTCCCCCGCCAGATGGAAGGCGCCGACGCCGTAGTTCCAGCGATGCTGGCGATTCACGTACCACGCCCCCGCGTTCATGCGCGTGAGGATGTCGCTCGATTTTTCCGCCGTGTTGCCCAGCTGGAAGACGAAGAGGCGGTTGCCGAGAAGATCGCTCACCGCGCCCTGCACGCCCTGCCCCACGTTCTCGTTCGGGTTGTACGAGAGGCCGCCCGAGACGAGGTCGAGCCCGTAGCGAGGCTCGTACGATTCCGCCGGCTGCGTCGAACGCGCGAGCGTCGTCTCCCAGGTCCATTGAGGCGGCGCCGCCGCATCGTCCAGGGCCAGCGCGAAGGAGTCGCTCCGGCTCTCGGTCACGGGAATCTGATAGATGCCGAAGCCGCCCTTCCGATAGCCGGTGAAGAGGAGGCTCTTCCCGTCGGGCGTCCAGGAGGGATCGAGCGACGTGCCGAGGGTCCGGCTCACGCGGCTCCCGTTTCCGGTCGCGTCGACGGTGTAGAGCGCGAAGGCGCCGTCGCGGTCCGACGCGAACGCGATCTGCGATCCGTCCGGCGACCACGAGGGCGTCTGATCCGTCCACTTTCCGTACGTGAGATACGTCACGTCGAGCGTGGCCGTGTCGAGCAGGAAGAGGTTGTGGCGCCCTTCCGCGCCGAAGCGCGTCCGGTCCGAGGCGAAGACGAGCCGCGTGCCGTCGGGCGACCAGGAGGGATCGGCGTCGGTGTAGCGGTCGTTCGTGAGGCGCGTCACCTCGCCGCTCGCGACGTCGAGCGAGAAGAGGTCGGCCTGTCCGTCGTTCGACTGCCCCGCGAACGCGATCTTCGACCCGTCCGGCGACCAGGCCGGCGAGGAGAGCGCGATGAGGCCGTCCATGTGGCGGCGGAGCGTGATCTCCTTCGTGGCGAGATCCATGAGGAAGAGCGCGTCCTTCCCCGACCACTTGGATACGAACGCGAGCTGCCCCTTCGCCGAGACGCCGATGCGGCTCTGGAAGGGGTGGAACGATTCGAACTGCGCGTTTCGCTGTCCGCGGACGATCGACTTCACGTCCCGCTCGCGCCCCTTGTAGGAAGCGCTGTAGATGTTCGTGTAGCCGCTCCGCGCGGAGACGAAGAGGTAGCGGTGTCCGCCGAAGAGCGACGTATCGGGAACGGCGACCGGCTTCAGGTTCACGCCCTGCGACATGGCGCGCTCCTCCGCCGCCAGCGTGAGGCCGGTCCGGTCCTTCACGTGCGGGAAGTAGCGGCGCTTGAGCGCGTACTGCCAGTCCTCCGAAATCCGCTTCGCCGAGACGCCGGTCACGCGCTGGAGCAGCCGCTCGAAGCGGTCGTCCTTGTAGATCTCGGTATAGAGGCGGCGGAGCGCGTCGTCGCCGTAGGTCTTGCCGATATGCTCGCAGAGCGACTGTCCGAGCTTGTAGATCGTGAAGGTGCCGTTGTAGCGCCAGAGTTCGCTGATGGCCGGGACGTCGCCCTCGAGCACCTGATCGGCCACGACCATCTCGCCCTGCGCGTCCCACTCGTTCGACCAGTACTCCGCGAGCCCCTCGGAGAACCAAAGCGGCGGCACGACGTAGGTGCTCCGCCGGTTCTTCTTGTAGACCTCTTCCAGGATGGAGAACTGGAAGACGTGGACCATCTCGTGGTGGATGACGTGGCGGAATTCGCCGTAGGAGCCGGTGTACGGGAGGACCACGCGACCCTTCATGAACTCCGTGAAGCCCTGCACGCCCTCGGGCACGAAGAAGGGGCTCACGTTGTTCTGCTCGAAGTGGTGGTGCGTGGAGAAGACGATCAGCGGGACGCTGCGCGGCACCTCGTGCTGGAACTTCTTCGCGAGGTCGGCATACGACTCCTCGGCCAGCACGATCGCCGCGCGGGCCAAGGGCTCTTCTTCGGGATAATAGAATACTTCGACGTGCTCGCCCTTCAGCGACAGCCAGTGAAACGTGTCGTACTGAACCTTGTTCTTGCCGAAGGCGTAGTACTGAGCCCACGACGATGCCGGAGCCGCCAGGAGCGCGGCCGATGCGAGCGCGAGAAGCAGTCTAGTCTTCTTCATGCAGAGCGGGTCCTCGGATGAGTCCGCCCGACGAGACGACACAGGAGGGGACGTCCCTAATTATACCAACGTCGAGCGCATTTCGACAGCGATCCCTCGACGATTCTTACACTTATTTCGGGATCTGGTTCGATCCAGCCACCCAGCTTCCGAGCACGCGCGCGCGGCGCCACTCCTCGGGCGGAAGGGCGCGCAGATCGTGACTCAGATGGACGAGGTCGGCGCCCCAACCCGGCTCGAGCCGTCCCAACCGGACATTCCACCCGGCCGCGGCGTGCGGCGACTCCACGTGCGCCCGGAGCGCCTCGGCGAGCCGCAACCTCTGTTCCCCATGGTACGCGTCGGGCGGGCCCGCCGGATCGCGCCGAAGCACCGCGGCCTGCAGCCCGAGGACGGGACCGGGGCGGTCGTAGGGCGCGTCCGATCCGAAGTAGAGCGCCGCCTTGGCACGGAGGAGGCTCTTCCACGCGTAGGAACGCCCGGTGCGCCCGCCCCAGATTCGCCGCGCCAGGACTTGGTCCGTGAGCATGTGGATCGGCTGCACCGACGCCGCCGCCCCGAGCCGCTGGAAGCGAGCGAAATCCGCCTCCCGCGCGAGCTGGACGTGCTCCACGCGCGGCGGCGCCGGGAACCGGAGCCCCTCGGCGAGCGCCGCCTCGAACGCGTCGAGGGCGTGGCGAACCGCCCGGTCGCCGATCGCGTGGATGGCGACGGCGAGCCCCGCCTTGGCCGCGCGGATCGTCTTCTCCCGCAACTCCTCCGGGGACGTGACCGCGATTCCGACGTTGGCCGTCCCCTCGTAGGGCGATTCCAGGAGCGCCGTGCTCGAGCCGAGGGTGCCGTCGGCGAACATCTTCACCGGGCCCACGTGGAGGCGCTCCGAGCCGAATCCGTGGCGCAGCCCGATCTCCTCGGCCGCGTCGAGCGACGCGACCGGAATCGACTTGAGCAGGCGAAGGCCGAGACGCCCGTTTCGGTCGAGATCCTCGGCGGCGCGGCGCCCGGAGACGGCGGCGTCGAAATCGTGCGCGGACGTGATCCCGAGCCGGCGCGCGGCCGCCACGGCGTCGCGCAGTTCCTCGGCCGGATCGTCCAGCCGCGGGACGCGCGAGCGGACGAGGTTCGCCGCGTCCTCTACCAACTGCCCCGTCGGCTCCCCGCGCGCGTCGCGGACGATGACGCCCCCCTCGGGCGAGCGCGTGTGGCCGGTCACGCCGCAGAGGGCGAGCGCCGTCCCGTTCGCCCAGACGGAGTGCCCGTCGGCCGCGAAGAGCACGAGCGGGCGGTCGGGCGCGATTCGGTCGAGCGTTGCCCGAACGAGGGCCTCCGCGGGCCAGTCGCGCGCGATCCAGCCGCGGACGGTGAGCCACTCTCCGGGGCGGAGGCTCTTCTCCCGCGTTCGGACGAGCGACGCGAGCGCGTCGGGCGTCTGTTCGGCGCCGAAGGAGGGATCGCGCGTGACGCGAAGCCAGCTCACGAGGTGGACGTGCGCGTCGACGAACCCCGGGAGGAGCGCGCCGCCCCGCAGGTCGTAGGACTCCACGCCGCGGCCGGCAAGTTTGCGAAGGGTGGAGAGGGGCCCGACTGCCTCGATGACTTCGCCGCGGACGAGGAGCGCCTCGCCGCCGCTCCGCTTGGAGGCGGCGCCGAGGGGTTTCGCGGCGCGGGGCGCGTCGAGGAGTGTTCCGCCGTGAAAGAGCCAGCGCCTCTCGTTCGCCGCCTTCGCCGTGCGGGGCGTCATCGCGCCCCCTTCGTCGAAGCCGCGACCCACGCCGCGTACGCGGGGTGCGCGTCCGAGCAAGGAAGCACGAGGATCTCCGGGACCTGGTCGGGGTGGCTCGCCGCGATCGCCTTCACGGCGGCCCGCGCGCGCGTCGCGGTGGTCTTCCCCCAGAGGAGCACGGACGAGCTCTCCTCGAACTTGCCGTTCCAGCGGTAGAACGCCGTGCCGCCGGCCGCCACCGTGGCGCAGGCAAGCGCGCCCGCGCGCACGAGCGCCCGCGCCGCCTTCGCCGCCGCGGCGCGGCGCGGGTAGGCCGCCACGATCATCGCCACCCGGGCCCGGCCGGCCCCTCGCTTCGTCGCCATCATCGCTCCTCCTTACGCGTTCGCCGCGGACGTCCGCGCCGCTGCCACGTGCTTTCGTTGGATGCCGGCGCGAATCTCCGATTCGACGCTCGCCGCCGTTCGCTCCCAGCCGAACGCTTGAATCGCCCGGTTCCCCGCCGCCGCGATCCGGATCCGCTCGTCCGGATGGCGCAGGAGATGGAGGATTCGCCGCGCGAGGAACCACCGGGTCGGCCACCGCGCCACGAGCGCGGTCTCTCCTCGCCGGGCGAAGTCCTCCGTCCCGCTCGGCGTGCAGACCACCGCCGCGCCGCACGCCATGGCCTCCGCCGCGGTGTTGCACCAGCCCGCGCGACGCTCGGCGCTCACGAAGATGTCGGTGTCGCGATAGAGCGCGGCGAGTTCCTCCTGCGTCGGGCGGATGACCCAGCGGTAGGGCACGCGGATCGGCAGCGCCCCTTCCTCGACGGACCTGGGCGGGGGCGCATCGAAGAGCGTCAACTCCACCGGGACGCGCGCGAAGTGGGCCGCCCGGTCGACCGCCTGCGCCGCCGTCAGGGTTCCCTTTCGCTTGCGAGAGAGCCGCCCGTAGACGAGCACGCGAACCGGTGCGCCGGAGGCGGTGCGCAGCGGCCGCGGATCGGGCGACGGCGCTCGGAAGAATTCGAGATTCACCCCTCCCACGCCGTCCGCCGCGCGAATCCCCCGGCGCGCGAGGTGGCGCTTCATCGTGGCCGAGTTCGCGAGCACGACGTCGGCGCGCCGCCAGGCCTCCTCGGCGCGCGGCGCCTTCTCCAAGACCGCGTAGAGGACGCGGAGGGCGTCGCCGGCATCGGGGTCGACGCGGAGGAAAAGTTCGGGATCGGGCGAGAGAAGGACGTCCCACCGCTCGCGGGCGAGCCGATCGAGGCCCCCGCGTTCGCCGCCGTACGGGAGCCACGGCTCGCCGGGCTCCGCGCCGGGTTTCGCGGGGGGCGTCAGGAGCGCGACCGTGTGCCCCTGGCGGGTCCAGACGCGGCTCAGCTCGAGGAAGCGGCGGATGCCTCCGTAGACTCCCAAGTGCGGCAGCGCGACGGCGATTCGGAGCGGCTCCATGCGGGGGCGGAGTTTACCCTGGCACGCCCGTGGGGGGTGGGCTAAATTGGCTGTCTATGCCCCGTTCGAAGCTCTCCGCCTCCCGTCGAAACGGCCAACTCGAATGGAGCACCGACGAGTGGCTCCGGCACCTGAGCGCCCTGCCCGGCGTCGCCGGCTACGAGCACGTCTCCGCCCCCTTCATCGAGCGCGCGTTCGGCCTCTTCGCCGACCGCGTGGAGCGGGACCGGCTCGGGAACGTGCTCGGCTGGATCGACGGCACCGGCCCCGCGCCGCGTCCCCGCGCGCTCCTCGCCGCCCACATGGACCGCATCGGGTTCCTCGTGAGCCGCGTGGAGGCGGGCGGCTACCTCCGCGTCGTCCCGGTCGGCGGCTTCGATCCGCGCACCCTCCCCGGCAAGGAAGTCGTCATCCACTCCAAGCCGCCGATGAACGCGATTTTCGGAACGAAGCCGCCGCACCTTCAGAAGAAGGGTGAAGCGGAGAAGGTCATCCCCTTGGAGGACCTCTATCTCGACACGGGGCAGCCGGAGGCGATCGTGAAGCGGCGCGTGCCGCCCGGAACGCTCGTCATGCTCCGCCAGGCGCCGGTCGGACTCTTGAAGTCGCGCCTGGCGGCGCCAGGCATGGACGACCGCTCCGGCATCGCCGTCCTGATCCGCACCCTCCAGGCGCTCCGCGAACGCCGCCCCGCCTGGGACGTCATCGCCGTCGGGACCCTGGAGGAGGAGGATGGGCAGATCTGCCTCGGCGCCCGCACCTCCGCGGAAGGCCTTCGCCCCGAGATCGGCATCGCCATCGACGTGAGCCACGGCGACATGCCGGGCACCCGCGAGGGCGACACCGTTCCGCTCGGCGGCGGCCCGTCGCTCTGCATGGGGGCGAACATCCACCCCGGCGTCTTCGACGGTCTCCGGAGCACCGCGCGCACCCTGGGCCTCCCCTTCTCCGTGGAGGTGACCCCGGCTTCGTCCGGCACCGACGCGATGGACATCCA
>DASTSZ010000218.1:0-6871 GCA_035760425.1 Candidatus Eiseniibacteriota bacterium
AGTTCGACGCCCAGCCGCCGAGGACGATGCCGTAGACCCCCATCGAGGTGGTTCCGAGAAGGAACAGAACGGCCACGTTCACGTCGGTGATGTGGAGGCCGATGGTCCGGCCGAGGAAGGAGAAGGTGTCGCCCCACGGGATCACCGTCATGGCCACCAGGGCGGTGATGACGGAGATCGCGGGGGCGAGAAAGTAGACCGCCTTGTCCGCCTGCACCGGGACGAGATCTTCCTTCATGAAGAGCTTGAGGCCGTCCGCGATCGTCTGGAGCAGCCCGAAGGGGCCGACGCGCTCGGGCCCGATCCGGTCCTGCATGTGCCCGAGCACCTTCCGCTCCATCCAGACGATGATCGGAACGCCCAGCAGCGTGAATCCGAGAACGATCAGGACCTTGAGGACGATTTCGATGAAGAGCGCGAGATCCACGGGCGGTTACTTGAGCTCCGTCAGGAGTCGGTCCACATCCTGCGCCGTCAAATTTTCGTGATAGTCGTCGTTCACCATCAGAACGGGCGCCGTGCCGCAGGAGCCGAGACATTCGACCGAGAGGAGCGTGAAGCGTCCGTCCTTCGTCGTTTCCCCCTCGTGAATGCCGAGCTTCTCCTCGATCTGCTGCTGGAGCTTGTGCCCGCCCTTCACGCAGCAGGAGAGATTTCGGCATACCTGTAAGACGTGCCGGCCGACCGGCTGCTGATAGAACATCGTGTAGAAGGAGACGACGCCCCGGACCGTCTGTTCGGTGAGGCCGAGGATCTCGGCCACCTCGCGCTGCGTCTCCGCGCTCAACCAACCCTGATCGTCTTGGGCGATGTGAAGCGCGGGAATCACCGCGGACTGGCTCGTCTCGTAGGTCGCCTTCAGGGCGTCGATCGATTGGCGGGCTTGAGCGGATAGCACGGTGCGCTAGTTCTCGACGTTCGGGAATTGGTCGGTGCGGGTCGGGTGGTCCTTGCGAAGCGGATGCCCCAGCCAGCCGTCCGGAGTCAGGATGCGCTGCAGATAGGGGTGTCCGTCGAACACCAGCCCCATGAGATCGTAGACCTCCCGCTCCATGTAGTCGGCGCTCGGCCAGAGGGCGACGGCCGACGGCACAGACTCGTTCTCATTCACGGGGGTCTTCAGGAGGATTCGGCGGTTGAAACTGAGCGAATAGAGGTTGTGGATCAACTCGTACCGGGCCTCGTCGGGCCCGCGCTTGTTCAGGTAGTCGACCGACGTGACGTCGGTGAGCATGTCACAGAGGAATTCCCGATCGTCCTTCATGTATCGGAGCACGTCGAGAAGGACGTCCTTCTTCACCCAGATCGAGAGCTGCGTCCGGAACGACTGCGACTCGATCACGCCGTCCCCGAACTTCGCGCGAAGCCGCTCCACGACCATCGACTGGTCGTCGGTGAGCTTGTCCAGCAGATCGGGCTCGGGCCTCAATCCCATTCGAGCGCCCCCTTCCCCCAGACCCAGAAGAAGCCGATGAGCAGGATCAGGAGGAAGATCCCCATCTCGATCAGGCCGAAGATGTGGAGCTGCTTGAAGACGACCGCCCAGGGGTAGAGGAAGACGGTCTCAATGTCGAACACGATGAAGAGCATGGCGACGAGGTAGAAGCGGGTGTTGAAGCGCTCGCGCGCGTTGCCGACCGGGGTGACGCCGCACTCGTAGGGGATCGACTTGGCGTACGTGTCGATCCGGGTCCCGAGGAAATGGGACGCGAAGAGCGTGAAGGCGGCGAAGCCGGTCGCCACCACCAGCATGATGAGGATGGGGATGAACGCGGCGACGCTATTGGGATCTACCGGGCCCACCGTCTCCCTTGCCTCCCCGGGCTGGATTCGCCCGCGCGAACGATCGCCGCCACTTCGTGAAAAAAGGTGCTAATCGCGGCAGAATAGGAAGTTGCGCCTCTCCCTGTCAAGCCACTTTCTCCGCCACGGGCTTCTCCACGCTCCCCGACATCCGGACCGCCAAGGTGTCGGGATCGTGCTCGAAGAGGAAGAGCCAGTTCTCCCGCGTCGCGTCGGCCAGGATCGCACGCTTCGTCTCCAGCGTCATCATGGGATAGAGGTCGTAACCCATGATGTACGGAAGGGGTAGGTGCGCGGCGGTGGGGATCAAATCGACCGTGTAGAGCGCCCGCCCCGACGGCAGGTCGAAGAAGACCCCCTGATGGCCGAGCGTGTGCCCTGGCAGGCCACGCATCGAGACCCCCGGGAGGATCTCGACGTCGTCGTCGTGGATCGTCAACTGACCCGAGGCTTCGAGCGGATCGTAGTTCTCGCTGAAATAGGAGGCGCGGTTCCGTTCGTTCGCGTGGTGCGCGTCCTGCCACTCCTGGCGGCGGACCAGGTAGCGCGCGTTCGGAAACGTCGGAGCGACCGCCCCGTCGGCACCGCGCGTCGTGCCGCCGCCGCAGTGGTCGAAGTGAAGATGGGTCAGCGCGACCGTGTCGATCTGCGCCGGCGCCACGTCGAGCGACGCCAGGTCCTCGATCAACCGCTCCGGACGCTCGATGGCGTAGATGTCGCGAAACTTCGGTTCGTTCTTCGTGCCCGACCCCGCGTCCACCAGCACGCGCTTTCCGTTCCCCTCGATGAGGAGGCAGTTCATGGCCATCTGAATCCGGTTCTTCTCGTCCGCCGGCATGACGCGGTTCCAGAGCGTCTTCGGAACGACGCCGAACATCGCGCCGCCGTCGAGCCGGAAACGCCCGCCGGAGAGGAATCGCACCGTATAAGGACCGATCGTGATCGACGGAACGGCGGTGCGCGGCGCGACCGCGTCGCCCGCGGGCGGCGCGGCGGAAACCGGATCGGATGGGGTCATGATGAGCGCGGTTCCTCGTGCGGTTTCAGGTGAGGCGAATTCGAGACGTCGGAGCGCCCCGTAAGCCGAGTTCTGTCGGATTGCTCCGTGGCGACCATTTCTCTACGGCGGACGTTGCCGTACGCCTTCAGCGACCTACCCGGGACTTGTAACGAGGCGGGCCACCTCTCGTCCCCTATTCGGTCTTGCTCCAGGTGGGGTTTACCGAGCCGAGGGAGTCGCCTCCCCCGCTGGTGCGCTCTTACCGCACCGTTTCACCCTTACCGCGGACCCGAGGGCCCGAGGCGGTTTGCTTTCTGTTGCACTTTCCCTGGGATCGCTCCCGCTGGGGGTTACCCAGCACCCTGCCCTGTGGAGCTCGGACTTTCCTCGCGTCGCTTGCGCGACCCGCGGCCGCCTGTGGCACTCCGGACGTCTTCGAATTCCGCCTATTGAAGCCGCGATTGATATTAGGTGCGGGACCCCCAAGAATCAAGGGATGGAGCCTGTTGCGCGGCCTTCGCTTCTGACGTTCGACATCTTCGGAACGGTTCTCGATTGGCGCCGCGGCATGCGCCGCGCCGTAGAGGAGGCGGGCGGCGCGTGGGACGACGGGACCTTCGATCGGATCATCGACGCGCAGGGGCGGGACGAGGCGCGCGGGTTTCGCCGCTACGCCGAGATCACGGCCGACAGCCTACAGGAAGTCGTCGGCCTCGCGCCCGGCGCCGCCGTCGCGATCGGGGCGTCGGTCGGCACCTGGCCCCCCTACCCCGACTCCTCGGACGGATTGAAGCGGCTGATGCGCGTCGCGCCCTGCGTCGCGATGACGAACAGCGACCAGGAGCACGGCCGCCAGGCGCAGGCGGGGCTGGGGCTTCGAATGAGCGCGTGGATCTGCGCCGAGGAGTCGCGCGCCTACAAGCCGGCGCCGGAGGTCTGGAACTACGTCTCGATGAAGCTCGGCGTGGCGTTCAGTCCGTCGTGGTGGCACGTCTCCGCGTACGCCGACTACGACCTGAAGACGGCGCGCGCGCTGGGGCTCACGTGCGTCTTCGTCGATCGGCCCCACGCACGGCCCGGCGAGGCCGATCTGCGCGTGCGCGACTTGGCGGAGTTGGCGGACGTGGTGGAGAGGTTCGCGCCGTAGGTCGATTCGGGCGAAGCGAACGCGGCCCCGCCGGACTAGGCCGGTTCGGTCGGTCCGCCCTCGGCATCTAGCGCTTCGTTCGCGAGGGCGTCGGCGCGCGCGTTGTCGGCGCGGCGCACGTGCTTGAAGGAGTGCTTCGGCACGGCGTTCAGGAGCATCGTGACCCGCGCGTGGAGGCTCTGCATGCGCGGCTCCTTCACGCGATAGACCCCGTTCAACTGCTTCACGACCAGCTCGCTGTCGAGGAAGAAATCGGCCTCGTTGATGCGGGCCTCCATCAGGTACTCGAGCGCCGCGATCAGCGCGAGGTACTCCGCCTCGTTGTTCGTCTTCGTCCCGAGCGACCGGCTGGCCTCGTAGATGATGTGGCCGGCGTCGTCCTGAACCACGATTCCAATGGCCGCGGGGCCGGGATTGCCGCGCGCGGCGCCGTCGGTGTGAACTCGATATCGCATCCGCGCAGAGTACGCGCGCGCGCCGTGGTTTGACAACGCCTCATCCCCCGGCGACAATCGGCGGCGACTCGACCACTCATCCACGGAGGAACCCGCCATGTCGAAACCGTCCGCCGCCGACGCCGAACTCGTGCTCCGCCTCTACGAAATCCGCCGCGACCCCGAACTCCGGAAGGCGCGGCAGTGGCTCCTCTCCGAATTCAAGGCGACGACGTGGGACGAGGTCGAGGCGCAGTACCTCTCCGGCACGGAGCCCGACCGCTACTTCCGCATGGTCACCTCGTATTGGGAGATGCTCGCGGCGATGGTGAATCGCGGCGTCTTGAACGAGGACCTCTACTTCGACACGACCGGCGAACACGTGGTCGTCTGGAACCGCATCAAGGCGATCGTCCCCGGCGCGCGCGCCAAGATCCGCCCCACCTACCTCTGGAACCTCGAGCAGCTGGTGCGTCGCCACCTTGCGTGGCGCGAGAGCACCTACGCCACCGCGGCCGAGGTGATCGAGGCGGGATCGCAGCTGCGGAGCAAGGGCGCGAAGCCGCCGAAGAGCGTGAAGATGAAGAAGCTGAAGAAGCGCGCCCGGTGAGCAGCGTCTTCGGAAAGTTGCTCACGCTCACGACCTTCGGCGAGAGCCACGGTCCCGCCGTCGGCGTCGTGGTCGACGGCTGCCCGCCCGGGCTCGCGCTCGACCAGTCAACGGTGCAGCGCGATCTCGATCGACGCCGTCCCGGCCAGAGCGCCGTGACGACGCAGCGCCGCGAGCCCGACACGGTCGAGATCGTCTCGGGCGTCTTCGAGGGCGTGACGACCGGCGCCACGATCGCCATGATCGTCCGAAGCGTCGACGCGCGCTCGCAGGACTACTCCAACCTGAAGGACCTCTTCCGCCCGGGCCACGCCGATCACACCTACCTCGCGAAGTACGGCGTGCGCGACTACCGCGGCAGCGGTCGCTCCTCCGGTCGCGAGACGGTGGCGCGCGTGGCCGCCGGCGCCGTGGCGCGGGCGCTCCTCGCGCGCGCCGGCGTGACCGTGCAGGCCGGCACGGTGGCGGTCGGCGACCTCGTGGCGACAGCGCGCGACTGGGCCGTGGCGGAATCGAACGTCGTCCGCGCCCCCGACGCGAAGGCGGCGGCGGCGATGGAGGCGGCGATCCTCGCGGCGCGCGAGCGGGGCGACTCGCTCGGCGGCGTCGTCGAGATCGTCGCGAACGGCGTGCCCGCCGGCTGGGGCGACCCCATCTTCGACAAGCTCGACGCGACCCTCGCGCACGGATTGATGTCGATCGGCGCCGTGAAGGGCTTCGAGATCGGCGAAGGCTTCGGCGCGGCGAAGTTCCACGGCTCGGCGATGAACGACCGCATGACGCCGAACGGCTTCGAGACGAATCACGCCGGCGGCATCCTCGGCGGCATTTCGACCGGCCAGCCGATCGTCGCGCGCATCGCGGTGAAGCCGCCCTCCTCGATCGCCGTGCCGCAAAAGACCGTCGACCGCACCGGCGCCGCGCGCGACTTCGCCATCACCGGCCGCCACGATCCCTGTCTCTGCCCGCGCGTCGTGCCGGTGGCGGAGGCGATGACCTGCCTCGTGCTCGCCGATCACTGGCTCCGCCAGCGCGCGGTCGAGGCGACGCGGCCCGACCCCGGGATGACGTGGCCGCCCGCCGCGGGCGCCGGCAAGGGCGCCGTCTCGAAGACGAAGGACCGTTCGTGACCGCTGCGGCGGCCTCGATGCGCACTCGCGTCACCGACATTCTTCGGATCCGCTACCCCATCCTCCAGGCGGGCATGGTCTGGGCCTCCGGCTACCGGCTCGCCGTCGCGTGCGCGGAGGCCGGCATTCTCGGCTGCATCGGCGCGGGATCGATGAAGCCGCCGATGCTCCGCGAGCAGATCGCGAAGGCGAAGCCGCTCACGAAGGGGCGGCTCTCGGTGAACGTGCCGCTTCTCCGCGGCGACGCGGCGGAGTTGTTGGAAGTCGCGCTCGAAGGCGGAATCGACGTCATCGTCTCGAGCGCGGGAAATCCCGCATTGTTCGCCGAGCGGATCAAGCGCGCGGGCGTCACCTGGATCCACGTGGTCCCCGGCGTGAAGCACGGCAAGAAGGCCGAGTCGTGCGGCGTCGACATCGTCGTCGGCGAGGGCTTCGAGGCGGGCGGCCACAATGGAATCGACGAGGTGACGACCCTCTGCCTCATTCCCCAATTGGTCGACGCCTTGAAGGTGCCGGTGGTCGCGGCCGGCGGGATCGCGGACGGACGGCAGTTCCTCGCCGCCATGGCGCTCGGCGCCGAGGGAATTTCCGTCGGCACTCGGTTCGCCGCGACGGTGGAGTCGAGCGCGCACGAGAACTACAAGCGCGCGGTGGTCGACGCCGCCGACGGCGCGACGACCCTCTTCGCGAAGAAGATCGCGCCGGTTCGCGCGTTGAAGAATCCATGGGTCGATCGCGTCCGCGCCG
>DASTSZ010000219.1:0-7249 GCA_035760425.1 Candidatus Eiseniibacteriota bacterium
TGGCGGCGCACGGTCGGTGGCAATCGGCGAGCTGACGCGGACGGTGCGCGGCGTCGAGCCGCCAAGCCTGTACCACAAGAACCTGCAACCGGTGACCTACGTCACCGGCGACATGGCCGGACGAAACGAGAGTCCGGTCTACGCCATCCTCAAACTCAATCGCGCTATCGACCGGCTCAAGCTGCCGGAGGGGTACGCTCTCGAGCGCTTCGTCTCGAAGCAGCCGTTCACGACCGAGAAGCTGGCCATGAAGTGGGACGGCGAGTGGCACATCACCATCGAGGTCTTCCGCGACATGGGCGCCGCGTTCGGCGTGGTGCTGATTCTCATCTACGTGCTCACGGTCGGCTGGTTCCGCTCCTTCACGACGCCGCTCGTCATCATGCTCCCCATTCCGCTGAGCCTCGTCGGCATCCTCCCCGCGCACGCGCTGACGGGCGCCTTCTTCACCGCGACGTCGATGATCGGGTTCATCGCGGGAGCGGGCATCACCGTGCGGAATTCGATCATCCTTGTCGACTTCATCGAGCTGCGGCGCGCGCAGGGACTCGCGCTCAAGGAGGCGGTGGTCGACGCGGGCGCGGTTCGCTTTCGCCCGATGGTGCTCACGGCGGCGGCCGTGGCGGTGGGCGCGAGCGTGATTCTCTTCGACCCGATCTTCCAGGGTCTCGCCATCGCGCTCATCGGCGGCGAAGTGGCGGCGACGGTTCTGTCGCGAATGGCGGTGCCGGTTCTCTACTATCTGCTGAATCGCGGCAAGGGCACGGCCGCGTCGGCATGACACCAAGCGTGCCCGTTCCGAGGGGGATCCGTCATGACCGTCAATGAGGGGCTTCGAGCCGTGGCGGGCACGTTCATTCTCGTGTCCGTGGCGCTGGGCGTCTGGGTGAATCCGTGGTTCTTCGCCTTCACCGCGTTCGTGGGCGCGAACCTGCTTCAGTCGGCCTTCACCGGCACCTGCCCGATGATGGCGATCTTGAAGAAGGCGGGGCTCCGTCCCGACTGACCGGCGGGCGTCGGGCCCGCCGCGAGGCGCTAGCCCCGCGAACTGACCGCCGTCCCCTCGCGAAGGACGCGGCGATGGAAGTCGTGCGAGAGCGTCACCTTCATGCCCGCCGACTCGTAGAGCCGCGTCGCGCCGGTCGTGTTCTGCGCGTCGACGCCGAGCCCGATGCGACGGTGCCCGCGGGCGTGGAGCGCGGCGAAGGCGTGGAGCAGGAGCGCCCGCCCGACGGCCCGGCCGCGCCATTTCCGGCGCACGCCGAGTTCGCGGATCCACGCCATCCCGTCGAAAGGATACGGGAGGATGGCGCCGGCCGGTTCCGCGCCGTCCCACGCGATATACCAGAGCGTGGTGTCGGTGGACGGATGCGCGCGCCGCCGCGTGATCCATTCCTCGAGCGCCTCGGGCGCGAAGAGGTAGTGTTCCGAAAAGGACTCCTGGATCGCCACGTGAATGGCGGCGTTGTCCTCGCCGAGGCGGAACGGACGGATTTCGATTCCCTCGACCGACGGCGGCGTCGGAGCCTCCTCCCCGAGTTCGATTTCCATCCGATAGTACGTCCGCGCCACCGGGTAGCCGCGCGACTGCAAGAACGCCGACCAAGGCGAGCCGACCGGCCCGAAGAATCCGAGCGTCACCTCGCCGCCCGCCGGCGCGTCCCGCTTGTGCTCCTCGGCGCGCTCCTCGATCCGCGCGCAGAGCACGGCGGCGATCGCGTCGTAGAGCGCGCCCGGCCGCGCGTACATGTCGCCGATCAATTCATGATGCGGCACCTTGTCCCACACCCATCCGTAGCCGTGGAGGCTGCCGTCCTCGGCCACGACGATCCAGGCGTCCTTCGTCCGATCGAAGCGGGGGAGCGCCCAATCGTCGCGCACGTCGTCGGCGTCGGTCTCGGCCTCGCCGATCTCGGCGATGTCCACGGCGCACATCAGTTCGGCCACGGCCTCGGCCTCCTCGAGCGCGGGGCGCCGGAGGAGAAGGCCGGGAGGAAGTTCGGGGGGATGCGAGGAGTCGCGGTCCGCCGGGTTCATTCAATCTCTCCTGGGGATTTCGTCAGCCCGCGGCGGGGCCGAACCACTGAATGATGAAGAAGCTCGCCGTGGCGGTCGCCGCCGCCGTCGCGAGCCCCACGTAGAAGGGCCGAACGCCGGTCTTTCGCATGGCCTCGAACCGCGTCGAGAGTCCCACGCCCGCGAGGGCCACGAGGATCAAGAACTTCACGATGAGTTGTAGCAACTTCGGGATGTCGCGGCCCGTCGCGTCGGAGAGCGCGCGCACGGCGCCGATCGTGTTCAAGAGCGCGAGCACGAGGAAGCCGATCACGAAGAGCGGGAGCGACTGCTTCAGCCGCTTCAGCCACGTGCTCGAACCCGCGGCCGCGCCGCCGGCGCCGGCAGCCGTCGCGGCGAGCGAGCGTGAATAGACGAGCCCCATCGCCACGATGACGCCGCCCATGAGCGCGTTCCGCGTCAATTTCACCGCGGTCGCCACCTTCCCCGCCGCCTCGCTGTAGGCGAAGCCCGCCGCCACGACCTGCGAGGTGTCGTTCACGGCCGTTCCCGCCCACGTCCCGAAGACCGCGTCGCTCATGCCGAGCGCGTGCCCGATGAAGGGATAGAGGAAGACGGCCAGCGTTCCAAAGAGCGTATTCGTCGCGATGGCGAAGGAGACCTCGTCGTCGCGCGCGCCGATGACGGGCGCCGTCGCCACGATCGCGGAGTTCCCGCAGACCGCCGTCCCGACCCCGATGAGCGTCGCGAGCCGTCCCGGCGTCCCGGCCGCGCGCCCCAGCGCGTGCGCCACGGCGAGGGCGAGGAGCATGAGCGCCACGATCATGAGGAGCGCCTTCCCGCCGATCGCCACGACCTGCGCGAAGGAGAAGGTCGCGCCGAGCAGCACGATCGCGGTTCGCAGCACCGTGTGAAACGAGAAACGCACGCCCGGCGCGGTCGCGCCGGAGAGCGGGACGAGGTTTCCGATCGCGAGCCCGAGCAGCACGGCCACGATCACTTCCCCGAGCGCCGTTCCGACCGCGGGCGGCAGGAAGCCGTGCAGGAGCCGGGCCGTCAGGGCGACCCCGACCGCGAGAAGGAGCCCCGGAAGGAGCGTGGCGAACGAACGTGTCGAGAGCATGGCCGTCCAGAGTAGCCTTCCGGGCCGCGGCGGCTCAACCGCCGAATCCCCGCCGCCTTCGGGAGCATCTTGACGCCACCCGCTCTCCGCGCCAGACTAGCCGGATGAACCCTATGAACGCTGGGCCGGAGATCTCTCCGGAAGAGCTGGTGCATCGAATCGAATCGGGCGATCCGGTCTGCGTCCTCGACGTGCGCGCCAACACGGCGAACGGACGGATCGACATCGTGAAGCAGGACTGTTACGTCAACATCCGCGGCTCTCAAATCCTCGCCATGGGCGACGACGTGAAGAGCGCGGTTCCGGCCGACGGCGCCGTCGCGGTCGTTTGCGACCGCGGCAACAGCAGCAAGCAGATCGCGGCGCACCTCGTGGATCTCGGCTACAAGGCGCAGTCGATGCGCGGCGGCATGGCCGCATGGGGCATGACGGTCGTGCCGCGCGTGCTGACCCCGCCCGCCGGCTTCGACTGCTTCATCCAGTTCGACCGCATCGCCAAGGGCGCGACCGGCTATCTCCTCGGCGCCGGCGGCGAAGCGATGATCGTCGACCCGCCCCGGAAGGCGCAGCCCTTCCTGGAAGCGGCGCGCGAGAAGGGGTTGAAGGTCGTGGCCGTCGCCGACACGCACGCGCACGCCGACTACATCAGCGGCGGCCCGGCGCTCGCCCGCGCGCTCGGCGTGCCCTATTACCTCCACCCCCGCGACGCGATCCTCCCCTACGACGGCAGCCCCGCGAAGCTCGACTTCGCGAAGGCCGACGAGGGGACCGTCATCGCCATCGGCCCCGCGTCGGTGCGCGTGGCGCACACGCCGGGGCACACGGAGGGAAGCGTCAGCTACGTCGCCGGCACGGATGTCGCGCTCACCGGCGACTTCATCTTCGTGAACTCCATCGGTCGCCCCGACCTCGGCGGCAAGGCCGCCGAGTGGACGAAGTTGCTCTGGGCGTCGCTGGAACGCGCGCGGCGCGAATGGCCGGCCACGATGCGCCTCTACCCCGGACACTACGCGAGCGACGGCGAGCGCGAGGCCGATCGCACCGTGGGAAGCACCTTCGGCGCGATCCAGTCGCGAAACGAGCCGCTGCGTTTCGGCGACGAAGCGTCGTTCAGCGCGTGGGTGATGAAGAAAGTCGGCGGGAGCCCCGAGAGCTACAAGCGGATCAAGGCTGTGAACCTCGGCCTCGTCGAAGTCTGGGACATGGAAGCGCAAGAACTCGACTGCGGCCGCAACGAGTGCGCGCTGGGGTAGGCGTGGCGGTGGCGGTGGCGCTGGTGTCGGCGATCGGGGGGCGTTGATCCCGAGCGGCCGAACCCAACGAATCGATTGAAATGCGAATGGCGGGCTCGATCCAACTCGAGCCCGCCATTCGGCATTACAGGGACGTCGTGTTCTTCGACGCGCGCCCTCAGCTTCGAGGGGTGCGCACCCGGCAGCCGAGCGAATCCCCGGCGCCCTTCACTTCCACGTACGCGTAGACCTGGTCGCCTCGGAAGTCGACGACTTGGTGCACGCGCGTGCCGTCCTGCTGGAGCCAGTCGAGCGCGAAGATGCGCGCGGCGATCTCCACCAAGCGGACCGGCGTCATGTTCCGCAACTCCCGGTAACCCGATTCCTCGAATTCTTTCGTGGCCGCTGCCGCGGCGGAATCTGCCCAGTTCATGATTCGTACCTCCCAACGCACAGCTCGTCGTGATTGTGAATTCCGCGGTGATCGCGGTGCGTCGTGGCGCCGACCCAGTGGGAGATCAAGTCCCGTGCCAGGATGGAGAGGGGGAATGATGCTCAGCCATCCCTTTGAATCGCAGGAGGATGCGACAGGCTCGTCGGAGTGCGGAAAGACGACGCCTTACCCGCCGCGGTTCACGCCGAACGCGAGGTGCCGGATTTCGTACATCGCCGGATTGCTAGAGAATCGCTTCCGCGGTCAGCGCCGGCGCGAATTCCCCGATCGTTCGGAGGAATGCCTTCGGATCGTTGGGCGTGAGGTAGAGGCCGAAGCCACGAGCGTTTCGCTTCAGCAGCACGGCATTCGTGAATCGAACGCAGGGCGTCACCGTGGGCCAACCGATGCGCGTCGCGAACATTCCCCGCTGCCAGTAGGCGGCGGCGAAATCGGACCACGGATAGTGCCGCGACCACGGTCCGTAGCGAACGTCGAGTCCCGCCGCGCTCACCGTGTAGTACGTCGTGTAGATCGGCCAGAAGTAGAACGCGGTGATCGCCATGACCGATCCGAGCAGGATCCACTCGAGAAGCGGCGTCGGTTCGGTCGACGGACGACTGACACCCGGTATGATCGAAATCAGCACGCCGAGCATGATCAACAGGATGGCGACGAAGATGACGCTCGGGGCCGGGTGGTCGACGTACTTCCGATCGGGGGCGCTTGGCGTCATGGGCGGACGTCCTTGCGGGTTGAGTCGCTTAGGGTTCCGAGCGAATCAAATGGCGGGGTCGACGGGACTCGAACCCGCGACCTCCTGCGTGACAGGCAGGCGTTCTAACCGACTGAACTACGACCCCACCAAGGGCGTCAAATCGAAGAATGGGAAGTATAGGGAACCGCCGGAAGGGCGTCAACCGCGCCCTCGGCGCGCGGCAAGTGGCGGGGCGAGTGGAAGTTGCCGGTCCCGGTGAAGCGGCGCCGCGACGCCTCTACATCACCGCGAATCCAGCCCCCTTGTAGTAGTGCCGCAGAATCTCCCGATAGGCCTTCCCGGCTCGCGCCATCCCCAGCGCCCCCGTCTGGCAGAGCCCGATCCCATGCCCGTTCCCGGCTCCGGACACGACCACGCGCTCGGGCCGTCCCTCCGCGTCCCGCGCCACGCCGATCTTCACGAAGCTGCTCCGGAGGATCGCCTTCCCGCCCGGACGGCGAAGCACCCACCTAATCCGATCGCCCCGCAGCACGCTCTCGCCGGCGCTCGTCTCGACGACGAGTTCGGCCACGCGCCCGCAGCGCGATCGCGATCGGACGCGCGCGTCGATCAGGGCTCCCTCGAGCAACTTCGGCGAGACGCCCTCCAGGGGCGCGTACGTTCGCACCAACTCCATGAACTCGGCCACGCTCCACGACTCCACCCAGCGGTAGTGGCCGGAGCGCGCGCAATAGGAGCTGTCGTCGCGCCCCGCGTCGCGCACGCTTCGCAAGTAGGACGTCCAGGGCCAAGGCCAGACATCCTCGACGTTCGACGTGCGTCCGCCGCACGTGGAGGAGTAGAGCGCGCGCACGGGCAGCCCGTCGGCGATCGCCACCTCGCCCCGCGTCTCCTCGAGCGCGCGGTCGCTCTGGGCGTTCTCGCGCTTCGTCCCCTCGTAGACCTGGTCCTCGGTCGTCGCCCAGAGGTCGAATCCGAGTTCCGCGCGGCGCCCGATGTAGGAGAGCGTGTAGGAGCGCGCGGCCACCGCCTGCGCTTTCACCGCCTGATATTCGGCGGGGGGCGGATTCCCGATCTCGCTCGGCAGCACGCCGCGCAAGTAGCTCTCGAGTTCGACTTCGTTCACGAGCGAGAGGCCGTCGCCGTTCGACGCGTGGATGCGAAACGTCCCGCGATACCAGCGGCCGGCCCAACCGCTCAGACCCCGCTCGTTCGGCACCAGCCGCAGCGTGTCGGCCGGCGAGCCGCTCCAGAGCGGCGCCATCTCGCCCTCACGGAAAACCTCGATCGAGCCGCCGCCGAGGCGGGAGATCTGAACTCGATCGCCGCGCCCGCCGCTCGCCACGGTGGCGCCGCCGAGCGTGACGAGGGTCCAGGGCGACGATCCCGCGACGAGGAGCCGCGTGTTCGCCGTGGCGAGCCCGACCCGGATCGTGCGCGCTTGGCGCCAGGCGCGGGAGATGGGAGGCGGCCCGCCCGCGCGGGGTTGGGTCACGCCGGGCGTCGAAGGCGCCGGCGTCGGCGGGCGCGTGGTGGTGGTCGTGGGACGCGGCGCCTCCTCCACCCGCCTCGATCCGGCGCAACCGGCGAGGCCGAGCGCGACAGCGGCCGCGATCAGCGACGAGAGCGCGGCCCCGCGAACCGTCAAACCCGCACCTTTCCCGGCGCCGGCAGATAGGTCGCCGTCAGGAGCGGCGCCGGCGTGATCGAGCCGAGCAGCACTTCCC
>DASTSZ010000220.1:0-10686 GCA_035760425.1 Candidatus Eiseniibacteriota bacterium
GTTGGGTGACTTCACGTTGAGTTCCAAGACTTGATGATTGTTATCCCCGCCTTCCGACTCCTTCAGGATCGGCTTCAGATCCCATTCCTGGGCGGCGGTCGGCCCGTCCGGGCGTGGGTTGAACCACTCGATTCTAGCGTGGTCGTTGAGGTCGCCGGATACGGGTGTGGGGATCGAATCGGATTGCGTCGACCCGACATCCAATGGCTTTCGTCGATCGACGGGCAGACTGCTCCAGAACCAGGAGAGCCGGCTGAGACCGATCGTGTTCGACTCGCGGTTCCCCTCCATGTCGTCGATGTAGGCCTCGCCCTTCGTGTTCGGATTCGGAAGGCTCATGGAGAAGTTGCCCTGAATGTTAAGGGCCGACTGCTGATCGGTCGTGATGCCGGGAACTTGGTCGGCGAGTCGTGTCATCCAGTAAGGCCGGAAGGCCAGAACCGCCCCAAAGTCGCCGAGGATCGACGTCGCCGGCTCTTCGCCGAGTTTCGGATTCGTCTCCTGCGCTCCTCGGGCTTCGCGAAGAAGGCTCGACGACAGGGAGAAGTTCGCGGACGGGTTATACCCGCCTGAGAAGCCCATCAACGACCGCTGCACCTGACCGAATCCAGGCGCGTACGAGAAGTCGGCGGTGATGACCTGCTCGGGCCCGGGCGGTTTGGTGAAGGTGAGAAGCCCCGTGTCGTAGTCGATTCGATAGTCGGCGTCTCGACGCTGCGGAATGCCGTCCACCTTGACCAGTTCCGAGTTTTCCAGAATCCCGAACCGCCCGAGGTAGAAGCCCTGCTGGCTGCTCTTGAATTCAGCCTCGATGACGTAACGCTCGTCCTGCCCGGGCTCCGGCTGCCGATCGTAGTAGACGTTCAGATTGACATTGCTGGTGTCGGCCCAGAGCCTGTTCCGCTTCACATTGTCCAGGCAGAGCAAGCCGCCTGCGTCCGGACCGCAGCCTGTCGTGTCGGGCGCGAACGGATGGAGGTCGGGAAAGAACAGGATGCCCGTGTCGACATCGACGAATCGATCGTCCACGAGCCCGTCGGGGTCGAATTGCGAGTCGCTGCCTGCCTTCCCTTGCGAGTCGAGCCCGAGCAGCTTCACGAGAGGCTCGCCGCCGATTTGATCCGGATACGTCGGCAGCCCCTTCACCACTTTTCGAACCGTGATCGAAAGCGACGAACGGTCGATTTCTCGCCCGCCCAAGTCGTAGTGATTTCGCAGTTCGAACGCGAGCGTCGGGTACCACGGCGACGCCGGATCGAACAAATCGGATGGGAGAGTCGTGAAGTCGTTGTCGCGCGGTTTCAGCATCTTGAGTAGGAGGTACTCCCCTGCGGGCTTCCCAAGGAACGGGTTCGCTTCCGTGCCTGTCAGACCCACGGGCGTCGCACCGTCGAAGTAAGACACCGCCAGCATCTGCGTAGCACCCATTTGCGATCGCAGGCGAATGACGGGAATCTTCACGTTCTCGCCGCCGGGAACGTTCTCAAGGAGGTACGGATAGTAGATGTCGTAGTCCTGATTGATCGTCAGCGCGACCCAATTGGCTTCGTTCTCGGGGTTGGTCGCACTCATGGGCTGTGTCGGATCGAGCCGTCCCAATCCAGGTGTGACGCCGTTCGTGGATTGATCTGAACGATAGACCTTCAGATTCATCACCGAGACATCGATTGGGTGGTCGGCGATGAAGTAATACGTCCGCCGGATGCACTCCAAGTCGGTGATGGTAACCGTCCGCTTCTCCCCCGACGGCGTGAAGCGCGCGGTCTCGGTCTTCGCGTCCTGCTTGCTCGCGATGAGCGTGACGTCGAAGTTCCCCATCTTCGCCGCCGTCTTCACGCCGAAGAGCCCCTCCTGCCGGAGCGACGCGCCCTGGAGCGAGAGGTTCGTGTTGCCGAGGTCGATCGTCTTGATCATGTCGTCCTCGTCGCCCTCGTAGCGCAGCTTCACCTTGTTGTCGAGGTTGGTGCTGACGTTGCTCGACTGATCGATGTCGACTTTGATCTTGTCGCCGATGGAGCCGGTCATGTTGACGCTCAGCTCCTGCTTCATCTCGAACGACGGGAAGGCGCCCTGCCGCTGGCGCTCGCTGGAGACGTTCTGGTAGATGTCGCCGCGCGCGAGCCAGTCGCTCGTGCCGAGGATCGAGATCCGCTCGCTGCCCGAGACCTCGATGCTGGGCGCGCCGTTGCCGACGATGCTTCGCACCGCCTTCGGCAGCGCCACCGGGAGTTCGAATCGGAACGTGCCGCGCTGGCGGTTCCCCGCCTTGTTCACCGAACGCGACATCTTCGTCTTCTCGCGCCAGAGGCGCCGTTCGGTCCGCTCGGTCAGGAGTTCGTTGTAGTCGAGCGTCGAGGCGACAAGCGGCGGGCGGACCTCCACGTTCGCCGAGCGATAGCGCTCGCGGATCGTCCCGGTGTAGGGATCGACGGTCACCTGCGTCTGCCAGGCGGCCAGACCCGGAATGGGCGATTCGACCTGCCAGCGCCAGCCCTTGGGGAATCCGGGCGGCAGCGATTCGGCGGCGGGGTCGAGCGATTGGGCGAGGGGGTCGATCGGATCGAAGGCGAGTTCGGCGTGGGCGCGCGGCGCGAAGCCGGCGAGGAGGCCCGCGATCGAGACGGCGGCGAGGACGAGCGTCGCGGCGACCGC
Source organism: Candidatus Eiseniibacteriota bacterium (assembly GCA_035760425.1). Classification (GTDB taxonomy): domain Bacteria; phylum Eisenbacteria; class RBG-16-71-46; order SZUA-252; family SZUA-252; genus SZUA-252. Next base: position 2,653 of record DASTSZ010000220.1, read on the forward strand.
GGGCAGGGACGTCCACCGGGCCCTCATGCCGGACACGCCGAGACGAGCCCCCGGCGGGCCGGGCCAAAGCCCCGGGCCTCCCGGTGAGCGGCGGATCGCGGATCTACTGACGAGTCGAGCGTTGGGCATCCCTTCACGCAGGTCGGCCCCCCGGGGAAGTCGGGGCCGACGACAATCCTTGTACCCCTCTCGTCTAGTGAAGTTCGAACCGGAAACGATTCTCTCGGAAGGAGTTGGAATCCACCCAGAGGATTGCGCCGGGTCGGCGTGGCTCCCTATACTGGCCCGAATCGAGCCGGGCCCCGCCTCGGCGAACCGAATGAGAATACTCGAACGATACGTCCTCCGCGAGCACCTGTTCCCGTTCCTCATCGGGTTCAGCATCGTCGTGTTCCTGCTGACGCTCGATTTCCTCTTCGACCTCGTCGACCTCGCCATCGGGAAGGGCGTCAGCCTCGGCATCGTCCTGGAGCTCTTCGTCCTCTCCCTCGGCTACATGGTCGCGCTGGCCTTCCCCTGCGCGGTCTTGATCGCGTCGCTCGCCGCCTTCGGCCGCCTGTCGCAGGACAACGAGATCTCCGCCATGCGCTCCACCGGCGTGAACCTCGCGCGCATCATCGGCGCGCCGCTCGCCGCGGCGGCGGTCCTCGCGGGGCTCCTGGTCCTCTTCAACAACCAGGTTCTCCCCGAGTCGAACCACGCGCTCGCGAGCCTCATGTCCGACGTGAGCCGCAAGCGGCCCACCGCCCAGATCACCGAGGGCGTCTTCATCGACGCCTTCGAGGGCTACAACATCTTCGTCGAGAAGGTGAACAGCCGCACGAACGAGATCCGCGGCGTGAAGATCTATCAACTCAGCTCCACCGCGCGTCCGACGACGATCCTCGCGGAGTGGGGGAAGATCCACAACACGCCCGACGGCCGCGTCATGACCCTCGAACTCCACGACGGCGAAATCCACGAAGTGCCGCCCAACGACGCCGAGCGGACCTACCGCCGCCTCATGTTCAAGACCCACCTCATTAATATTCGGTCGCCGGGGACCGATCTGGAGCGGAGGAACAAGTCCGCCCGCGGCGACCGGGAGATGAACCTGGGCATGATGCGGGAGGCCATCCGGCTGGTGCGCCATGATTTAGGGGAGGCGAAGAAGGTCCGAGACCAGATCCTCGAGGCCTCCGGGTACGAGTCCTACGAGGCTTTCGTGCGCGCGGCGGTCCCCCATCCGGCCCCGCGCGGGATCCAGGCGTGGCTTCGAAACGCGCTCCGCGCCCTGGGATCGGTCGGCGTCATCGCCACCGGACTCCCCGAGCGGAGCCGCGACAGCGCTGATCCGGCGATCCGCCCCATCTCGCCCGTCACGATGGATCTGATCCAGATGCGCCAACTGGAGATCGACGGGCTGGAGCGGCGGGCCAACAGCCTCGAGGTCGAGGTGCAGAAGAAGTTCTCGATCCCCGCGGCCTGCCTCGTCTTCGTCTTGGTCGGCGCGCCGCTCGGCATGCGCGCGAAGAAGAGCGGCATCTCGGTCGCGTTTCTCTCGATCCTCTTCTTCGTCTTCTACTACCTCTGCCTCGCCGGCGGGGAGGAACTCGCCGACCGCCGAATTCTCGTGCCGTGGTTCGCCATGTGGGCGCCGAACATCGTCATCGGGGCCATCGGGACCTACCTCACGCTCCAGGCCGCCGAGGTGATCCGCCGGCCGAAGCGCCGGAAGCGCACCGGGCAGGCGCGCCCCTCGACCATCCCGGCCACGCCCTCGTGAAGATCCTCGACCGCTACGTCCTTCGCGAGACGCTCTCGGCGCTCATGGCCGCGCTCGTCTTCTTCGTCGCGGTCTTCATCGTGGTCGACGTGTTCGAGAAGATCGACACCTACCTCGACAACCACGTCCCCGCGCACATCGTGGCGACGTACTACGCCATGGGGGTGCCGGGCATCGCGCTCCAAGTGCTCCCGATGGCGATGCTCCTCTCCTGCCTCCTCGCGCTCGGACAATTGGGGCGGACGAACGAATTGAACGCCATGCGGACGGCGGGGCTCGGGCCGGTCCGCATCGCCGCGCCGCTCATCGGCATGGCGGTGGTCGTGAGCCTCCTCGCCTTCGTGGTGAACGAGATGCTCATCCCCGATCTCAACGCCAGCCGGATCAAGCTCTACCGGGGCGAGATCAAGAAGGAGAACGTCGAGGGCCCGCAGGCCCGCACGAACCTCGCCTATCTCGGCTCGGGCGGGCGCACATTCCTCATCCGTTCCTATCTCATCGCGCAGAAGGAAATGCGGGAGGTGGTCATCCAGGAGGTGCGGGAGAACGCGCTGACGGGCCGCATCGACGCCGCCACCGGCAAGTGGGAGAACGGGCGCTGGGTCTTCCGAAACGGCTACACGCGGCGCTTCGATCGCGGCGGCGAGACGGCCGCGCAATTCAACGAACTCACGATTCCGGGATTGAAGGAGAAGCCGGAGGACTTCGCGGAGGCCGAAGAGGACCCGAAGGGCCTTTCCTACTGGGAGCTGGAAAACTACATCGGGCGGCTCCATCAAAGCGGGAGCCGCGTGCAGAAGTATCTCGTCGAACTCTACCTGAAGATCTCCTTCCCGCTCACGAACCTCGTCGTCGTCCTGATCGGCGTGGCGTTGGCGCTTCGAAATCGGCGCGGCGGGCTCGCCATCGCGTTCGGGCTCTCGGTCTTCATCTCCTTCGTCTACTACGCCCTCATCCGCACCGGGCAGGCGCTCGGCCACAACGGCGCGCTGCCGCCCATGCTCGGCGCGTGGCTCGGGAACATCGTGTTCGGGATCCTGGCGCTGGAACTGTTTCGGCGGGCGAGACGAGGGGGATGAGGGCGCGGCGAACGGGCTGAGGCTGCGGCGACGGGTCCGCGGCCGCGCTAACCGCCGTTCGTGATCCGCCCGTCCCGCACGAGCGGCACGACGGGCACCGAATCGACCGCCGCGCAGAGCGGCAGATCGTCCTCGAATCCGAGTTCGATCAAGTAGCGTCCGTGGTCGCTCCGGCGGAGGATCTTCTCCGGATCGCCGCCGTGCGACTTGTCGTAGGCCGCCGCCATCTCGGCGGCGTCGTTCAGTTCGGGCTTCGCGCCCCCCTTCCCCGCGCCCTCCAACAGCCGCCGGATCAACGCCCCGGCGCACGCCGTGTCCTCGAGCGAGAGCCGCCCGTTTCGCCCGGCGCAGACGATCGTGAGATCGGCGCCCTCCTTCCGCACGGCGGCCGCCACGGCGCTCACGTTCACGTAGGCCAGCAGCCGCTGCTCGAACCCGTTCAGGAGTCCCGCCATGACGGGGCTCGCGTTCGTGGAGGCGAAGAGGAGCGTCTTGCCGTCGACGCGACCCTTGTCGTACTCGCGGGGCGAATTGCCGAGGTCGAAGCCGTTCACCTTCACGCCGTCCCGCTCGCCGCAGAGGAGCCGCTGCTTCGCGTCCATCGTCTGCGCCAGACGCATCGCCTCCTCGACCTCCGCCACCGGGATGATCTTGGCGGCGCCGTTTCGAAGCGCGGTGGCGATGGACGTGCAGCTGCGGAGGACGTCGACGACCACGAGCTGCCGGTTCTCCAGCGCGCCCCGTTCGACTTCGTGCGGCGTGTCGTGGAGGTCGATCCGGGCGATCGTTCGCGGGGTCACGGCGCGGCCGGCGCCGCCGCCGCGTTCGCCTGGAGCCAGGCTTCCAGATACCCCGTGTGGATGTCGCCTTTGAGGAAGCCTTCGTCGTTCAGGATGCGGCGATGGAAGGGCACGGTCGTCTCGATCCCGTCGACGACGATCTCGAGGAGCGCGCGGCGCATGCGCGCGATCGATTCCTCGCGGTCGCGGCCCCAGCAGATGATCTTCGCCACCATCGAATCGTAGTGGGGCGGCACCGTGTACCCGGAGTAGAGATGGCTGTCGACGCGCACGCCCGGACCGCCGGGCGCGTGGAAGTACTTCACGAGCCCCGGCGAGGGGCGGAAATTCCGGTCGGCGCTCTCGGCGTTGATGCGGCACTCGAGCGCGTGGCCCTGGAACGAGATGTCCGACTGCTTCCAGGGGAGCGCGTCGCCCGCCGCCACGGCGATCTGCGCTTTGATGAGGTCGAGTTTCGTGACCTCCTCCGTCACCGGGTGCTCGACCTGGATGCGTGTGTTCATCTCCATGAAGTAGAACTCGCCGTTCGGGGCGAGGAGGAACTCGATGGTGCCGGTGCTCTCGTAGTTGATCGCTTTCGCCGCGCGCACGGCCGCCTCGCCCATGCGCGTACGCAGCTCCGGCGAGAGCGCCACGCTCGGCGACTCCTCGATCAGTTTCTGATGCCGCCGCTGGATGGAGCATTCGCGCTCGCCCAGGTGGACGATGTTCCCGTGGCGGTCGCCGATGATCTGGAACTCGATGTGGCGCGGCTTCTCGACGTAGCGCTCCAGGTAGACCTGGCCGGAGCCGAAGTTCGCCTCCGCCTCCGCCTGCGCCGTGAGAACGCCGTTCCGAAGCGACGACTCGTCCCACGCGACGCGCATCCCCTTCCCGCCGCCGCCGGCCGCCGCCTTGATGATGACCGGATAGCCGAGCGCCTTCGCGGTGTCGACCGCCTCGTCCGCGGAATTCAACACGCCCGCGCTTCCCGGGGTCACGGGGACGCCGGCCTCGACCGCGGTCTTCCGCGCCACGGCCTTGTCGCCCATGGTGCGGATCATCTCCGACGTGGGGCCGATGAACCGGATATTGCACGACTCGCAGATCTCGGCGAAGTGCGCGTTCTCGGAGAGGAAGCCGTAGCCGGGATGGATGGCGTCGGCCGCGGTGATCTCGGCGGCGCTGATGATGCGCGGGATGTAGAGATAGGAGGCCGACGAGGGCGCGGGCCCGATGCAGACCGCCTCGTCCGCCAGCCGGACGTGGAGCGACTCGCGGTCGGCCTCGGAGTAGACGGCCACCGTCTTGATGCCGAGTTCGCGCGCGGCGCGCACGACGCGGAGCGCGATTTCGCCGCGGTTCGCGACGAGGATCTTCTGGATCATCGGTTAGAGCGCCACGGCCGGCCGCTAGGGGGCCGGCTCCGTCTTCGTCTCGAACGACTTCCAGGACTCGTCCGAGGTGGCGTGGATGCCCTTCACGCGGAGTTCGAACTCCGTCGGGTTCGACGAGTAGCGAAGCGCGTTCTCGAGCGTGATCTTCCCTTCCGTGTAGAAGCGCATGATCGACTGGTCGAACGACTGCATGTTGTACTGCGACACGCCGTCGGCGATGGCGCTCGGGATGAGCGACGTCTTCTCCGGGTCGCGCAGGTATTCGCGAATGGTCGACGTGACGAGCATCACTTCGCAGGCCGGCACGCGGCCGTCGACGTCCGAGCGCGGGATGAGACGCAGCGCGATGACCGCCTGGAGCGTGCCCGCGAGCAGGTAGCGGATCTCCTCGTGCTGGTGCGGCGGGAAGAAGGAGATGATTCGGTTCACCGTCTGCGCCGCGTCGATCGTGTGGAGCGTCGAGAAGACCAAGTGCCCGGTGTCGGCCGCCATGAGAGCGGTGCGCATCGTCTCCGCGTCCCGGATTTCGCCGATCATGATGACGTCGGGATCCTGGCGGAGGATGTGCTTCAGCCCCTCGTGGAAAGTCTCGGTGTCGAGGCCGACCTCGCGCTGGGAGATGCAGGACTTCTTGTCGCGGAAGAGGAACTCGACCGGGTCTTCGATGGTGATGATGTTCCGCGCCTCGCGGCGGTTCACGCTGTCGAGCATGGCGGCGAGCGTCGTCGACTTGCCGGACCCGACCGTGCCGCAGACGAGGATGAGCCCGCGCTGCCGGCCGGCCACCTCTTCGATGATGCTCGGGAGGTTCAGGTCCTCGAACGCCGGGACCGTGGCCGGCACCTGCCGGAAGACCATGGCCGTCGTGCCGCGCTGCTGATAGAAGTTCGTCCGGAAGCGGGCGAGCCCCGTCACGCCGAACGCGAAGTCGATCTCCTTCGTCTCCTCGAAGATCCGCTTCTGCTTCACCGTGAGGATCTGGTCGACCACCGTCTCCAGGTCGGCCTGCGTCGGCGCCGGCTCGTCGATCATGACGAGTTCGCCGTTCACGCGGGCGATCGGCTTCGTCCCGACCTTCACGTGCAGGTCCGAGGCCTTCATCTCGACCACTTTCTGCAGCACGCGCTTGACGTTCATCCCGCCCTCCGGCGCGGCCTAGGCCGCGCGGTCCACTTCCACCAGGAAGAGCACCTGGCCGTACTCCACCGGGGTCGCGTTCTCGACGAGCACCTGGTGGATGCGCCCGCGCACTTCCGATTCGATCTCGTTCATGAGCTTCATCGCCTCGACGATGCAGACGGTCTGCCCCACGTCGACCGGGCTGTTCACCTCGATGTAGGGGTCGGCGTCGGGCGCCGGCGAGCGATAGAAGGTGCCGACCATCGGCGAGCGGATCGGGATGAGGTTCTTCGACGGCGCGTCCGACGCGGGCGGCCCGTCGGCGACGGCGGCCGTGGTGGCCGCGGCGGAGCCGGCCAGCGCGGACGCGGGGGTCGGCGCGGGGTGCGAGACCGGCGCGCTCATCACGACGCCGTCGGCGCCCGGGCGGCGAAGCCGAATGGTGGTGAACCAGCGGCGGACTTCGATCTCCGCCAGGTTCTCCTCCTTCATGATCTCGAGCAGTTCCTGGATCCAGCGGCGGAGCGTCATCGCGTTCCCCCTCGCTTGCGGCGTGGCCGGAATCGCGCGGCGAGCGCGCGCAGCGCCAACTCGTATCCGACCGGACCGAACCCCATGATGACGCCGGCCGCGGCCGCCGCCGTGAGGTTCGTCTGCCGCTCGCGCTCGCGAGCGTAGAGATTGGAAAGGTGGACCTCCACGACCGGAATCGTCATCGCGCGGAGCGTGTCGCCGATCGCCATGCTGGTGTGCGTGAGCGCGCCGGCGTTCAGGACCACGCCGTCGGCCTCGTCCATGGCGATCTGCAGCCGGTCGATCAAGGCGCCTTCGTGATTGCTCTGGAAGGACGTGACGCGGAGCCCGAGTTCCTCGCCGAGGGCGGCGAGCCGCTCGTCGATGGCCGCGAGCGTGTCGCGTCCGTAGATCTTCGGCTCGCGCCGTCCGAGAAGATTCAAGTTGGGGCCGTGGAGCACCCAGACGTCCTGCGCCATCCCTACTTCCCTCCCAGCCGGCGAAGCCAGGTTTCGAACGCGGTGCGATTCCCTTCGACGATCGGCCGCGCCGCGGCGTCGTCCGCGGCGGCGCTTTCACCCGTTGCGCCCTCGGCCGGCGGCGCGACGGGCGCGGGCGCGACCGCGGCCGTAGGCGGCGCGGGCGCGGCGGCGGCGCTCTTCGCGGGCACGGGCACGGGCGCGGTGGCGGGCCGAACCGGCGCGGCGGCCGCGGGCAGCGGCGCGGCGGCCGCGGGCTCCTCGCCCCAGACCGCCGAACGCGTCGGACCCGCCGTCGTCGCGCGCGTCTCGGGGCCGGCGTCCGCCACGAGGCCGGGCGCGTCGCCGGCCACGCTCTCCGGCGCGGGCACCTCGCCGAGTTCGCGAATCTCCACCGGGCGAAGCGCGTCGTCGATCCGCTCGAGCGCGCTCACCTGGAATTCCTGCACGTCGAGCGATCCGAGGCGATTGTTGAGACCGCCCTCCGGCGGCGCGCCCGCGGAGACGACCACCTCGGGGCGACGCGGCGGATGCGCCGGCGCCGCCGGCTTCTCCGCGGCGGGGTCGCGCGGGAATTGCGGTCCGACGATCAGCTCGTCGGGCGTGAGAATCATCTCCTCCGGCTTCACCGGCCAGGGGAGTTCGTTCGGCATCGCCGGATTCGCGCCGGGCGCGGCATTCGGCGGAGTCACGGACGCGGCGATGCCGCCCGCCGGCGCCGACGGACGCAGCATCCCCGCGTCGGCCGGCTCGAACGTGCGAAGGCCGAGCCCCAATTCGGAGAGATGATCCTCCTCGCGCGTGAGCCGCACGGGCTGCCAGCGAAGGTCGCCCTGCGTGACGATCACCTCGGGCGGACGGACCTCGGGATAGTCGCCCGACGTGATCTGATGGAGCGCGGAT
>DASTSZ010000221.1:0-7663 GCA_035760425.1 Candidatus Eiseniibacteriota bacterium
CACGGTCGATCGGACCGTACTCGCTCGTCACCCAGCAGCCGCTGGGCGGAAAGGCGCAGTTCGGCGGTCAGCGATTCGGAGAAATGGAGGTCTGGGCGCTCGAGGCGTACGGAGCCGCCTATACCTTGCAGGAACTCCTGACGGTCAAGTCGGACGACGTCACAGGGCGGTCGCGGATTTACGAAGCGATCGTGAAGGGCGAGAACCCGCCCGAACCGAGCACGCCGGAGTCCTTCAACGTACTCGTGAAGGAACTCCAGAGCCTCTGTTTGGACGTGCAGCTTCGCGACGAGCCCTAAAGCCGAGGAGGCACAGCAACCATGCAGGAACTGTTCGGAATCAAGTCCCCTCTCGCGACGGAGCGGCAGCGCTTCTCGTTGACGCGACCGGACGACCGCGACTTCATGCGGCGCCGGATCACGTTCAACTCGATCCGCATCATGCTGACCTCCCCGGAGACGATGCGGTCGTGGTCGCACGGCGAAGTGACGAAGCCGGAGACGATCAACTACCGCTCGTTCAAGCCGGAGCGCGACGGGCTTTTCTGCGAGAAGATCTTCGGTCCGGTGAAGGACTGGGAGTGCTCCTGCGGCAAGTACAAGCGCATCCGCTACCGCGGCGTCATTTGCGACCGCTGCGGCGTGGAAGTGACGCAGGCGAAGGTGCGGCGCGAGCGGCTCGGGCACATCAACCTGGCCGTTCCGGTGTCGCACATCTGGTTCTTCAAGGCGGTGCCGAGCCGCATCGGGCACCTCCTCGACATGTCGATCCGCGACCTGGAGCGCGTGCTCTACTACGAGTCGTACGTCGTCCTGGAGCCGGGGACGAGCGGCTTGAAGAAGAAGCAGCTCCTGTCGGAGGACGAATACTACGAACTGACGCAGGACGAATCGATTTCGTTCGGGGCGAAGATGGGCGCGGAAGCCATCCGCGACCTCCTCACCGAGATCGACCTCGACGAGCTCTCGGCCGAACTCCGCGCCATCGCGAAGATCGAGAACTCCGTCCAGCGTAAGAAGGAAACGTTGAAGCGCCTCCGCATCGTCGAGGCGTTCCGCCAGAGCGGGAACCGGCCCGAGTGGATGATTCTGAACGTCGTCCCCGTGCTACCGCCCGATCTGCGGCCGCTGGTTCCGCTCGAGGGCGGCCGTTTCGCCACGTCGGACCTGAACGATCTCTACCGGCGCGTCATCAACCGTAACAACCGTCTGAAGAAGCTCATGGACATCCGGGCGCCGGAAGTCATTCTCCGGAACGAGAAGCGGATGCTCCAGGAAGCCGTGGACGCGCTGTTCGACAACGGGCGGCGCAGCCGCGCCGTGCGCGGACAGGGCAACCGCCCGCTCAAGTCCTTGAGCGACATGCTGAAGGGCAAGCAGGGCCGCTTCCGCCAGAACCTCCTCGGAAAGCGCGTGGACTACTCGGGCCGTTCGGTCATCGTCGTCGGTCCCGAGCTGAAGCTCCACCAGTGCGGTCTTCCGAAGAACATGGCGCTCGAACTCTTCAAGCCGTTCATCATCCGGAAGCTCGAGGACAAGGGCTTCGTGCAGACGGTGAAGAGCGCCAAGCGTCTCGTGGAACGCGAGCGTCCCGAGGTGTGGGACATCCTGGGCGACATCATCAAGGGTCACCCGGTGCTCCTGAACCGCGCCCCGACGCTACATCGCCTCGGCATTCAGGCCTTCGAGCCCGTGCTGGTCGAAGGAAAGGCCATCCGCATCCATCCGATGGTCTGCTCGGCCTTCAACGCGGACTTCGACGGCGATCAGATGGCCGTTCACGTCCCGCTGTCGTTCGAGTCGCAGATCGAGTGCCGGACGCTGATGCTCTCGACGAACAATATTCTCCTCCCGTCGAACGGCCGCCCGGTCGCGACGCCGAGCCAGGACATCGTGCTCGGTTGCAACTACATGACCAAGGCGCGTCCGCTCGCGAAGGGCGAGACGAAGAAGTTCTACGGCTCGGCGCTCGAGGTTCGCGCCGCGTTCGATCACAAGCAGGCGAAGCTGCACGATCCGATCACGGCGCGCATCGACGGCGTGCGCCACGAGACGACCGTCGGCCGCGTCCTCTTCAACGAAGTGCTCCTGCCGCTCGGCATTCCGTTCGCGAACGTCGAGATGGACAAGAAGGCGCTGGAGACGCTGGTGGGCGATTGCCACCGCGAGCGGGGCAACAAGGTCACGGCCGTCCTGCTCGATTCGCTGAAGAACCTCGGCTTCACCTACGCCACGCAGGCGGGCATCACGGTCGGCATCGACGACATCATGATTCCGCCGACCAAGCAGGCGATCATCGTCCGCGCGCAGGCGGAAGTCGCCGGCATCAACCGCCAGTACCAGCAGCGCGTCATCACCGACGGCGAGCGCTACAACCAGGTCATCAACACCTGGACGCTCGTGACGACGGAAGTCGAAGAGGAGACGTTCAGCGGCCTCGCGAAGGACCGGGACGGCTTCAATCCGATCTTCATGATGGCGCACTCCGGTTCGCGCGGCACGAAGGAGCAGATCCGCCAGCTGGCCGGCATGCGCGGCCTCATGGCGAAGCCCCAGAAGAAGATCACCGGCGGTCTCGGCGAAATCATCGAGTCCCCGGTCATTCATAACTTCAAGGAAGGGCTGACGGTGCTCGAGTACTTCGTCTCGACGCACGGCGCCCGCAAGGGTCTCGCGGACACGGCCTTGAAGACGGCCGACGCCGGTTACCTGACCCGCCGCCTCGTGGACGTGGCGCAGGACGTCATCGTGAACATCGACGACTGCGGAACCGTCAACGGGATCGAGGTCGGTCCCTTGAAGGAAGGCGAAGAAATCATCCAGCCGCTCGCGGACCGCGTGTTGGGCCGCGTGGTGGTGGAAGACGTGGTCGACCCGATCACGAGCGAAGTGCTCGTGCAGGCCGGCAACGAAATCGACGAAGTCGGCGCGCTGGCGATCGAAGAGAGCGGGCGCATCGAGAACGTGCACATCCGCTCCGTCCTCAAGTGCGAGGCGAAGCGCGGCGTCTGCGCGAAGTGCTACGGCCGCAACCTGGCCACCGGCCGCATGGTGGAACTGGGCGAAGCCGTCGGCGTCATCGCGGCGCAGTCGATCGGCGAGCCGGGCACGCAGCTCACGCTCCGTACGTTCCACATCGGCGGAACCGCGAGCCGCATCGTCGAGCAGTCGAGAATCAAGGCCAAGGTCCCCGGAACGATCCTGTTCCGCGACCTGGAAGTCGTCGAGCGGACCGGCGGATCGCTGGTCGTCGTCGGCCACAAGGGCCAGATCGAACTCCAGGACGCCGGCGGCAAGGTGTGGCACCGCTACTCGCCGCCCTACGGCTCCACGCTGCACGTGAAGGACGGCCAGGCGGTCGTCGTCGGCAGCGATCTGTTCGAGTGGGATACGTTCAACACGCCGATTCTCACCGAGAAGGCGGGAACCGTGCGTTTCGTGGACATCAAGGACAAGGTCACCGTTCGCGACGAAGTCGACGAGAACACGGGGCTGCGGCTCATGGTCATCATCGACGACCGCGAGAAGGTGCTCCATCCGCACGTCGACATCGTGAGCGCGGGCGGGAAGCGCATCGCGTCGTATCCGCTGCCGACCGGCGCGCGACTCCTGGTGCGGGACGGCCAGGACGTGACGGCGGGCGAAGTGGTCGTGAAGATCCGCCGCGAAATCTCGAAGACGCGCGACATCACGGGCGGTCTGCCCCGCGTGTCGGAACTCTTCGAAGCGCGGAAGCCGAAGGACGCCTCGACGGTGTCGGAGATCGACGGCCGCGTGGAGTTCGGCGGCGTCAGCCGAGGCATGAAGAAGCTCTTGGTGGTGGCCGAGACCGGCGAGTCGCGGGAGTACCTGATCCCGCAGGGCAAGCACCTCCACGTTCAGGAGGGCGACTACGTCCACGCCGGCGACCGTCTCACCGAGGGTCCCGTGAATCCGCACGACACGCTCAAGATCAAGGGAATCCAGGCGGTACAGGAATACCTGGTGAACGAGATCCAGGAGGTCTACCGACTCCAGGGCGTGCGGATCGACGACAAGCACATCGAGACGATCGTGCGGCAGATGCTGCTGAAGGTCCGCATCGACGATCCGGGCGATACGAACTTCCTCGAGGGCGAGCAGGTCGACAAGATGACCCTCAAGGCGGAGCAGAATCGCGTGGAGGTCGAAGGCGGCCAGCCGGCGACGTATCAGCCGCTTTTGCTGGGAATTACGAAGGCTTCGCTCTCGACGCAGAGCTTCATTTCGTCGGCTTCGTTCCAGGAGACCACGCGCGTCCTCACCGAGGCTTCGGTTCTCGGCATGACGGACCACCTGCGCGGCCTCAAGGAGAACGTCATCATCGGCCATCTGATCCCCGCGGGGACCGGAATGGCGGGCTACAAGCAGCTGGAAGTCGTTGCTGCTGATGAAGATGATGTCGAGAAGCCGTCGGGCGACGAGGAAGAAGCAAAAAGTGCTTGACCCGAGGGTCGGGAAATCCGTAGTATCCGTTTCTTTGCGCCCAGAACCAATTGGTATGGAGACATTTAAGTGCCAACCCTGAATCAACTAGTTCGCCTAGGTCGCAAGCGCCAGTTGGCGAAGACCGCGTCCCCGGCGTTGAAGAACGCTCCTCAGAAGCGCGGGGTCTGTACCCGCGTCTACACGACGACGCCCAAGAAGCCGAACTCGGCGCTCCGCAAGGTGGCGCGCGTTCGTCTCACGAACGGCTTCGAAGTGACCGCCTACATTCCGGGCGAGGGGCACAATCTCCAGGAGCACTCGATCGTGCTCATCCGCGGCGGCCGTGTGAAGGACCTGCCGGGCGTGCGGTACCACATCGTTCGCGGCACGCTGGACGCCTCGGGTGTGGACGGCCGAAACCAGAGCCGGTCGAAGTACGGGACCAAGCGTAAGAAAGGTTCATAACGAGCCATGCGTCGTGCGGCCTACATCAAGAAGCGGGAGCTGAAACCGGACGCCCGCTACAACAACGTCCTGGTGACGCGTTTCATCAACAGCCTGATGCTCGCGGGGAAGAAGAGCACCGCCGAGCGGATCTTCTACGGCGCGATGGACGTCATCGAGAAGAAGTCGGGGACCGACGGGTTGACGGTGCTGAAGTCGGCGCTGAACAACGTGAAGCCGATCCTCGAAGTGAAGTCCCGCCGCGTCGGCGGCGCCACGTACCAGGTCCCGGTGGAAGTTCGCCAGGACCGGCGCAACGCGCTCGCGCTTCGGTGGCTGATTCTGTACTCGCGTATGCGCCCGGATCACACGATGGCTGAACGGCTTGCGGCCGAGCTGATTGCCGCCTCCAAGAACGAAGGCGGCGCCGTGAAGAAGCGGGAAGACACCCACAAGATGGCGGAGGCCAACAAGGCATTCGCACACTACCGCTGGTAACAGCGAGTTAGAACGGAGTAAAAGTGCCCCGGCTGTACGATCTTTCTCATATGCGAAATATCGGCATCATGGCTCACATCGATGCCGGCAAGACGACGCTCACCGAGCGCATCCTCTATTACACGGGGAAGGTGCATCGCATGGGCGAAGTGCATGATGGCGCCGCCACCATGGACTGGATGGAGCAGGAGCGCGAGCGCGGCATCACGATCACCTCGGCCGCCACGACCTGCCTCTGGAAAGATCATCAGATCAACATCATCGATACGCCCGGCCACGTCGACTTCACGGTCGAAGTGGAGCGGTCTTTGCGCGTTCTGGACGGCGCGGTCGCCGTCTTTTGCGGCGTCGGCGGCGTGGAGCCGCAGTCCGAGACCGTCTGGCGCCAGGCCGACAAGTACACGGTTCCGCGTATCGCCTTCGTGAACAAGCTCGACCGCGTCGGCGCCGATTTCGCGTACGTGGTCAGCATGATGAAGCAGCGGCTCGGCGCGACCGCCGTCCCGCTCCAGTACCCGATCTACGTCGGGGACGTCTACACCGGGATGATCGACCTGGTCGACATGAAGGCGATCACCTACAGCACCGAAGAACTCGGCGCGATGTACAGCGAGTCGGAGATCCCGCGGGATCTCATGAAGCACGCGGTCGACGCGCGTCATCACATGCTCGAAGCGGTGGCGGAGCACGACGAAGAGCTGCTCCACGCCTACCTCGAGAACAAGGAAGTCACGCACGAGATGATCCACCGGGCGGTTCGGGCGGGAACGCTCGCCGGCAAGGTGGTTCCGGTCTTGGGCGGCACGGCCTTCAAGAACAAGGGCGTGCAGAAGCTCCTCGACGCGGTCGTCGCGTTCCTCCCTTCGCCGCTCGACAAGCCTCCCGTCTCCGGGGTGAACCCGAAGACGCTGGAGCCCGAACTGCGGAAGGTGTCGGACGAAGAGCCGTTCGCGGCGCTGGCGTTCAAGATCATGACCGACCCGTACGTCGGCAAGCTGACCTTCTTCCGCGTCTACTCGGGGAAGATCAAGGCCGGCACGCACATCTACAACGCGAACAAGGAGCAGGGCGAGCGCCTCGGCCGTATCGTCGAGATGCACGCCAACAAGCGCGAGGACCGGGAAGAGGTCTTCTGCGGGGAAATCGCGGCGGCCGTGGGACTGAAGAACGTCCACACGGGCGACACGCTCTGCATCAAGGACAGCCCGATCATCCTCGAGCAGATGCACTTCCCCGAGCCGGTCATCCAGGTCGCCATCGAGCCGAAGACGAAGACGGACGAGGAGCGCATGGCGACGGCGCTCGGCAAGCTGCAGGACGAGGATCCCACGTTCCGCGTGAAGACGGACGAGGACTCGGGCCAGACGCTCATTTCGGGAATGGGCGAGTTGCACCTCGAAATTCTCGTCGACCGCATGGTCCGCGAGTTCAGCGTCTCGGCGAACATCGGAAAGCCGCAGGTCGCTTACAAGGAAACGCTTTCGAAGCCCATCGAGCAGCGCACGCGCTTCTCCAAGCAGACGGGCGGCCGCGGCCAGTTCGCGGACGTGACGCTGATGGTGGAGCCGGTGCCGCCGGGTTCGGGCTTCATCTGGGAGAACAAGATCAAGGGCGGCGCCATTCCGCGCGAGTACATCCCCGCGGTGGAGCGAGGCATCCTCGAGGCGATGGAAAACGGCATCGTCGCGGGATACCCGGTGGTCGACGTCAAGGTGAGCCTGATCGACGGCCAGTACCACGAGGTCGACTCGTCGGAAATGGCCTTCAAGATCTGCGGCTCGATCGCGTTCAAGGAAGCGGCGGCCCGCGCGGGCGCGAAGCTCCTCGAGCCGATCATGGACGTCGAGGTGGTGGTGCCCGAGGAGTACATGGGCGACGTGATCGGCGACCTGAGTTCGCGCCGCGGCCGCATCGGGGGCATGTTCCAGCGCTCCGACGCGCGCGTCGTGGCGGCTTCGGTTCCGCTCTCGGAGATGTTCGGCTATTCGACGCGCCTGCGGTCGATCACGCAGGGTCGCGCGGTCTATTCGATGCAGTTCTCGCGTTACGAGGAAATGCCGGCGGCGATGGCTGAACTGATCGTCGCTAAAGTAAAGGGAAGCTAAGCGCCGCGGCCGTTACGGCCGGCGTCGCTTGGAGGGAGCGTTTCGATGGCGAAGCAGAAATATGAGCGGACGAAGCCGCATCTCAACGTGGGGACGATTGGCCACGTGGATCACGGGAAGACGACGCTGACGGCGGCGATCACGATGGTGTTGGCGCAGAACAACCCGAAG
>DASTSZ010000222.1:0-4719 GCA_035760425.1 Candidatus Eiseniibacteriota bacterium
GGATCGTCCCCGACGGGCGCTACGCCTCGCCTGGCTCGGCCGGCTCGACCGGCTCGACCGGCGCCGCCGGCGCGGCCGGGCGATGAACCGGCTCTGGGCGGGCTGGCGCATGGCCTACATTCAGAAGGCGATCAAGCCGAAGTCGGGCCGCAAGGAGCCGTGCCTCTTCTGCCGGCAGTCGGCGGCGCGTCCCTCGGCGAAGAGCCTCGTCCTGCGCGTCTCCCCCTTGGTGGTCGTCATGCTGAACCTCTACCCGTATAATGTAGGGCACGTCCTCGTGGCGCCGCGGAAGCACCGCGCCTCCCTGGCCGACTTGACCGAGGCCGAAACGCTCGACCTCGGCCTCTGGCTCGCCCGGGTGGAACGGGCGCTCCGCAAGGAGTACCGTCCCCACGGCCTCAATCTCGGCATGAACTTGGGGCGCGTGGCGGGCGCGGGCGTGCTGGGACATCTCCACTGGCACGTCGTGCCGCGCTGGAACGGCGACACGAACTTCATGCCCGTGACGGCCGACACGAAAGTGCTGCCGGAGGCGCTGAACCGGACCTACGCGCGCGTGCGCCGGGCCCTCGACGCGGAAGCGGCGCGGGGCGCGACGCGCCGGCGGTAGCGGCCGGCCGGCGGGACGATGGCGAAGAAATCGGCCGGCGGCGGGGCGCGCGCCCTCGACATCACGCTCGCCGTTCTCTTCATCGTCGTCGCGGCGCTCATCGTCTCGACGGCGCTTCGCGTCGGGCCGCAGTCGCTCGGCAAGCCGAAGCGGCCGATCCGGATCGAACTCCTGAACGGGAGCGGCCGGTCGGGATTGGCGGGGGAGTTGGCGTCGTATCTGCGGGACGGCGGATTCGACGTGCTCGTGGTGAGCAACGCGGACCGCGCCGACTATCGCAACACGCTCGTGGTGAATCGAACCGAATCGCCCGAGCCGGGGAACATCGTGGCGGACTACCTGGGTACCCGCCATCTCATTCAGCAGATCCGGGCCCAGGAAATGATCGACGTCACGGTCATCGTGGGCCGAGACGCGCGGCGCTGGACGCTGCCGCGATGACCACCACGGAGCCCTAGCGGGCTCGGCGAGCGAGGCGTAGCGATGTTCAATATCGGTCCCCAGGAACTCTTTTGGATCTTCCTGATCGTTCTCTTTCTCTTCGGGGCGAAGCGGATCCCGGAGATCGGACGTTCGATCGGAAAGGGCATTCAGGAGTTCAAGAAGGGGATGAAGGAAGTCGAGACCGAGCTGTCGACCAGCGACAAGCCGAGCGCCCCGTCGGGCGGCGACGAGACGCGGAAGTCGTAACGGCCGGCGACGGCAGGCGGGCGCGCCCCTCGGGGCGGGTCGCGGAAAACGATCGAGGCGCCGTGGAGAGCATCCACGGCGCCTCGTTCATTTGCGTCCGACGACCCGCGCGGGGTCAGATGTCGAAGTAGTTCTCGCGGTAGTCCTTCACCTTCGCCGAGCGGCGGAGCTTGTCCATCCACTCGATGAAGAGGACCTGGCGGCGCTCCTGGAGGAGGTTCTCCCGGATCTGCGCCACCGACTTCTGGAACTCCTCCTCGTTCGGCACGTCGTGCCCGGTGATCTTGAAGATCACCGCGCCCGGCCGGCCGGTGAGGACCGGCGTCCACGATCCCGCCTGCATCGTCATCAACTGGCCGACCATCTTCGGATCCTGCTGGAGCGGTCCGATGAAGCCGTTCCGCGTGACGCCGCCCGCGTTTCCGACGGTGCCGTTGAACTGCGCGGCGACCGCGTCCTCCTTGCCGCCCGCGAGGAGCGCGGCGCGCGCCTGCTCGGCGGCGGCGGTGGCGCGCTGCATCTGGAGCGAACGAATGACGGCCTTCTTCACGTCCGCCGCCACTTGCTCGAGGGGCCGCACGCCAGCCTTCCGGCGATCGAGGATTTGGTAGACGTACCAGCCGGTTTCCGACGGAATCGGGCGCGAGATGGAGCGCATCTTGCCCGTGAAGACCCAGGTCTCGAGATCGGGGAAGCGCTGGAAGACTTCGTTCTGGCTCTTGCCCGGCGCGAAGTACGCCGACTCGAGCGTGCGATAGCCGTATTTCGTCGCCGCGCCCGGCAGGTCGCCCTTCTCGGCTTCCTTCACGAACGCCTTCGCCTTGTCGAGCGCCGCGCGCACGGCGTTCGGGCCCGGCATGACCCGGACCGCGATCTCATGGTAGAGGATCATCTCCTTCTTCCGGACCGGATCCATCTCGCGGGAGTCGACGCGGAAGATGTGGAGCGAGCGCTCTTCTTGGAGGATGTCCGACACCTGGCCGGGGCGCACGTTGGCGAGCCCGGTGCGGAAGATCGGGCGCAGATCGTCGAAGGGCGTCGGGGCGGGGATGCCGCCGCCGCGCGTGGCCGAGCCGATCTCGGAGTAGATCCGGGCGCGCGCCTCGAACGAGTCGGGGCTGGCCTTCAATTCGTCCAGGACGGGGCGGAGACGCTCGCGCGCCGCCGAGAAATCGCTCTCGTCGGGAACGCGCGGCACGAGCGCCACCTGGACCTTCGCCTCTTCCGGCCCGGTGAATTCCTCGGGATGCGCCTTGTAGTACGACTCGACGTCGGCGCCGCCGACCTTCGTGGTGTCGATCGGGAAGGAGTCGGGCGCGAAGCGCACGAACTGGAGATTGAGGCGTTCGTTCTGCAGGAGATAGCGGTCGCGGATGTCGCCGTCCGACACCTTCGCGCCGGCGATCACCTGCTCCTGGAGCTTCTGGAGCGGGAGCTGGGAGGCGACGACCGCCTCGACCTGCGCCCACGGAACCTGCGAGTTCGGATTGTCGAGTTCGGCGAGGTACTTCCGGTAGTCGAACTGGCCGTTCGTGTTGAAGACCTGCGATTGCACGATGAACTGGGGCGGCGAGTAGCGGATGGCGCTCTTGATCTCGTCGGGGCTCGCCGAGATGCCGCGGCGCTTCGCCTCCTGCTCGAGGAGCGCGTTCCGGACGAGCTCCTGCCAGACCTGCTCGCGGACGTAGGCGTCCTCGCCTTCGGCCAGCTGGCGCGTCTGCTGGAGTTCGGCGATCCGCTGGTTGTACGTTTGCTGGAAGGCGTCGTAGCGGACGGCCTGACCGTTGACCTCGGCGATCACACCGGCGGGACCCGCGGAGGAACGGCCGGCGCCGCGGAAGTCCATCACGCCGCCGAGCTCTAGAATTCCGAAGCCCACCAGGAACACGACGGCCGTGATCCAGATGATGAGCTTCATGTTGTCGCGAAGGCCTTGCATCATGACGAATACACCTCGGTCGCGGTCGAAGAGATCGATGGGAACGGCGCCCTCGCAGGCGCCGCGCGAAAGCCAATCAGCCGTCAAGAGTACCAAGGGGCGCCCGCTCCGCGCAAGGGGCCCCGGGAGCCCGCCGGACGAGCCGCGCGCGGCGATCGGATGCGGGAAACCGCTACGGCGAGCCAATTTGCGATTGACGCGCTCGGTCGCGCGAGGCAACGTCTGATCGACAACCGCCACTCGACCGGCCGGAGGAATCGATGACGCGCGCAGAAGCGCCCGAGGTGGCTCGCGACTCGCTCGTTCGCGTGCTCGACGCGCTCGACACCGGTCTTCTCGTCATCGACGAAGACCGGCGCATCGTCGCGATCAACGAGACGCTCGCGAAGGGTTGGGGCGTGGCCGCCGACGAGGTCGTCGGAAAGCCGCTGGGCGAGATCTTCGAGCCCGAGACCGAGCGCTGGTATCTCCCCGAGCGCGGCTCGAAGGGGGAGCCGGGGCGCTCGACGCGGGAAGTCCGCGGCAAGGTCGGGGACCGCGAGGTCCTCATGCGCTACTCCGCCTCCTCGCTCGGCGACGACGGCGCGCTCCTCGTCCGAATCGAGGACTTGGTCGACGCCGACTCCGAAGAGGAAATCTTCCGGAACACCGAGCGGCTCATTTCCCTCGGCGAACTCTCCGCGCGCGTCGCTCACGAGATCCGAAATCCCCTCACCGGCGTGCGGACCACGGTGCAGTTCGTGGCCTCGAAGCTCCGCGCCGGCGACTCGCGCCGCGACGACCTCCAGGACGTCCTCAAGGAACTCGACCGCATCGAGCAGATCATCACCGACCTCCTCCTCTTCGCGCGGCCGCAGGCGGCGAAGCCGACGCCGACCGACATGCACGAAGTGGTGGCGAAGGCGCTCGACAACCTGGGCCGGCGGATGAAGGACGCGGGCGTGGAGGTGGAGCCCGACTTCGACGAGGGGTTGCCGCCCGTGGCGGTCGATCCCGACATGGCGCACCAAGTGGTGCTGAACCTCGTCATCAATGCCATCCAGGCGATGCCGCAGGGCGGCACGCTCCGGATCAGCACCGGGCTTCGTCGGACGCGATCCACGAAGGCCTACGTCGACGTCATCGTGGCCGACTCCGGGCCGGGCATCTCCGAGGACGTGAAGGAGAAGATCTTCGATCCTTTCTTCACCACCCGTTCCATGGGCACCGGTCTGGGCCTCTCGATCTCGCTCCAGATCGCGCGCGACCACGGCGGCGTGATCACGGCCAAGAACAACTCCGCCGGCGGCGCCACGTTCCGCATCTCGTTCCCGCTCCCCGTGGATCCGGGCGACAAGTCGTGAACGCAAACGTCCTCGTCATCGACGACGAGCTCCTGATCCGCAAGTCGCTGACCAAGGTCCTGCGCGCGAAGGGCTACCGGGTCGAGACCGCGGCGACCGGCGCGGCCGGCGTCGAGGCGGTCGAGCGCATGCGCCCG